>NZ_KV815097.1:0-19099 GCF_001814145.1 Prevotella sp. HMSC073D09
TTTTCAATTAGATACATTTTAGAAATCATCTTGCACTGTGTTTTGCACCATATTGCAGTGCGTTTTGCACCAAAACGCACTGCATTTTGCGGCATATTGTACTGCAATTAGCAACAATTAGCCCCAAAAATGGGGTAAATGACGGCTATTTTAAATAAAAATTCATTTTAACAACATCTACAACCAACCTCGTTTTGCATGAAAACAAACCTTCACGAGAATCGAATTTTTGCGACAAGCTGAGCGGTTGGTGACCAAATAGGGCACTCATAGTGTTAAAATTATTACCGAAAACCAGACAAAAACAATCTTGCTATGTACACGCATAGGGGCAACGGCACGGAAAGCACGTACGCTTACGGCCGCCAGCGCGAGCGGTTGCAGTACATGCTGCTCACGGCCAACAGAGACCACATCACGTAACGCAGAAGTAATCTGCCATTGGACAGTCTGTTTTCAACTTGCTGTCTATGCACCACCAAAGAATAAGATAAATCTGCATAAACAGCACCTAAAAAATACAGGGGATGCTGTTTTTGGAGCCTGCTCAGAAAGATTGAGAGATGCCATACAAAGAACAATTGGCGTTAAAATCGTTCATATTTTCCAAATAATTATCCATTACGCGCACTCTTCTAGGCATTGACAGCGAAAAATCGCTTACGCAGTTGACTATTAGCAGGATATTTTGTATTTTTGCCTTGGATTACAGCATAACACATGAGCAGCAAAATAAGGATTAAGGATATAGCAAAGATGGCCGGCGTGTCGGTTGGAACAGTAGACAGGGTACTTCATGGCCGTCCAAACATTTCGAAAATAGCAAGAGAAAAGGTTGAGAAGGTGTTGGCCCAGATTAACTACCAACCCAACATGTATGCCAGCGCCTTAGCCTATAACAAGTCGTACACGTTTTATCTCCTCGTTCCACAGCACGAATCGGAGGCCTATTGGGAAGAGATTGAAGAGGGAGCAATGAAAGCAGCCGAGGTGAGACGCGACTTCCACATCAACGTAGAGGTGATGTACTACGACCGTTTCAACGTCGAAACCTTCGTAAACCAAGTTAACCATTGCCTCTCACTCAATCCCGACGGCGTAATTGTTGTGCCTGCCCAACTAGAAAATACGCGCCCATTCACAGACAAACTGCACGAACGCAACATCCCATTCGTGATGCTCGACTCGTACATGCCCGACCTTCAACCGCTCTCCTTCTATGGTCAAGACTCACTGGCTAGTGGATATTTCGCTGCAAAAATGCTCATGATGGTTGCTTACAACGAAAGCGAAATAGCAATTGTGAAACAAACCAAAGACGGAAAAGTGGTAAGTAAGCAGCAAGAAAACCGCGAAACAGGGTTCAGAACGTACATGAACGACCATTTTCCACAAATAAAAATCACCGACGTGAACTTGCCTTTGGAAACGGGTAAGCACGAATACGCCGACATATTGGAAGATTTCTTCACCCAAAACCCACAAGTGCACCATTGCATCACCTTCAATTCGAAGGCACATATCGTAGGCAAGTTCCTACTTCAAACCAACAGGCGCAACGTGCGGATAATGGGTTACGACATGGTGGGCAAGAATGCGGAGTGCCTTAGACAAGGCAGCATCTCGTTTCTCATTGCCCAACACGCCTACATGCAGGGCTATGCCTGCGTTGAAACACTGTTCCAGGCCATCGTACTTAAAATGGAGGTCGACCCCATTAACTACATGCCCATTGAACTGCTCACAAAAGAGAACGTAGACTTTTATCGCCGAACGCAACTCTAAAGCTGTAGACCGACAAACGCATTCGAATTGGGCCACAACCATAAAAGCTTGGCAGTGCCACAGCACCAAAGCACACCGTAAGGAAGATGCGCTAAAACAGAGAAAGGCGCAACAAGCAACGACATTGCCTGCAAACCCAAACAACACGGCGTTGCAAACGAGCACAACACTGATAACAACACGGGGCTAACAAAAGAGGTGGAGGACAAGAAAAGCCACTCTTCCCCACCCCAGCGAAACACCCCCTATGCACCAAGCTGTTGCAAACCAACGTTTTCGTTAAGCCAAGTGAACAATGTCGAGCTTGCTCGTACATAGTCATGGCGAGAAAACACACTTTTAGAGGAACGAGAAAAGAACGTTTTCGTTAAGCCAAATGAACCATGTCGAGCTTGATCAAACATTGTCATGGCGAGAAAACGCACTTTTAGAGGAACGAAATAGAACATTTAATTAAATGTCCACAAGCGAGCGGCAGGATAACAAGAACGGCAAAGAAAGGGTTACATTAACCCACAGCAAACCAAACAACAGACATGCAGCATATTTCAAATAAGAAAGGATTATTGGCTTTAAGTCCGCTATTCGTGTTTATCGTGATGTATCTCGTCACGTCTATCGTAGCGGGCGACTTTTATAAGATACCCATTACGGTGGCTTTCATGATTTCGAGCATGTATGCCATTGCCACTTCGAGGGGCAAACCTTTGGCCGAACGGATAAACGTGTTCAGCAAAGGGGCCAGCACCAACAACATGATGCTGATGTTGTGGATATTTGTTTTGGCTGGTGCCTTCGCCAATTCGGCCAAAGAGATGGGCAGCATTGATGCCATGGTAAACTTCACGCTCAATGCTCTTCCAAGCAACCTGTTGCTTCCTGGCATCTTCCTTGCGGCCTGCCTTATCTCGCTTTCTATCGGCACAAGTGTCGGAACCATTGTGGCACTCACCCCCATTGCCGTGGGCATTGCCCAAAGCACGGGCGTTAGTCTTCCACTTATGGCCGGAATAGTTGTGGGCGGTTCGTTTTTCGGCGACAACCTATCGTTTATTTCCGACACCACCGTGGCCGCTACCAACACGCAAGGCTGTCGGATGAAAGACAAGTTCCTTGTGAACATCTACATCGTTTTGCCTGCTGCCCTTGCCATTGTGGCCATTTACACGTTCTTGGGCTTTGGCGTTGCAAGCACGCATGCCCCTTCAAGCATACAATATCTCAACATCTTGCCCTATGTGTTGGTTATCGTTACGGCCATTTTTGGAATGAACGTGATGGCCGTACTTACGCTTGGCATCGGCATGACGGGCATTATCGGCATTTGGAACGGTGCCTACGACCTCTTCGGGTGGTTCCATTCGATGGGCGAAGGCATCGTGGGCATGGGCGAACTCATCATCATCACCATGCTGGCAGGTGGCCTTTTAGAGATTATCCGCATGAATGGCGGTGTAGATTATGTCATCAACAAGCTTACGGCACGCATCAACGGCAGGCGCGGAGCAGAGGGAACTATCGCCCTGCTCGTTGCATTGGTAGACGTGTGTACGGCCAACAACACCGTGTCTATCCTCACTGTGGGCGGCATAGCCAAAGATGTTTCGCAGCGTTATGGCGTAGACAGTCGCAAAAGTGCCAGCATACTCGACACCATGTCGTGCTGCATTCAGGGCATCATCCCTTACGGTGCGCAACTACTTATGGCGGCAGGCCTGGCTAAAATCAATCCTGCGCACATCGTGCCATATCTCTATTATCCCTTTGCCATTGGCCTAGCCACCATCTTGGCCATTGTTTTCAGATACCCCAAAAAGTATAGCTAACAACAACTAGCGATGGATGTCATAAAGAGAAACTTTTTCGCCTTGCTGCAAACGGGGGCATTCGGCAAAATGCAACATGTTGAACCCATGTCGGCTTACAAATGGCGCAAGTTGTTTGCCATGATGGGTGTTCACGATGTGTTGCAGTTTGCTTTGGCGGGTTACACTAAGCAGCAATACCAAAACGTGCGCCATATTCCCCAACCCATCCTACACGACTTGAAATCGCATCCGCAACTCTCCTTGGACGAGACCTACGCTAGTTCCCGACTGTCGAACAAGTTCTTGAACAATCGGTTGAAAGCCATCAGAGAAGGCGAGCCACATGCGATGGACACATCTATCGAAACGTTGCATGTGCTCAATATCATCGTACATAATGTGGAAGACACGCTTAACAAGGGCGTTGTGCTAAGGGGTATCGTTGATTTGGGCATATATCTCCGGACAATGGGCCATAAGGTAGACTTCGTCAAGTTGGAGAGTTGGCTCAACAGGTTGCACATCGAAAGCTTGGCACAATTTCAAGGCAGCATACTTATACTGCTCTTAGGTTTCGAGGAAGATGAAGTGCCATTCACCAAGCGCATAATGGGCGATGCCGAGAAGGCCACGCTCAAATCGGTTGAACGTACTGCAAAAGACACAAGCGAAAAGTGGGACTTTAAACAAGACAAATCGCTGTGGCTGCACGCCAATTCGGGAGCCATTAAACAAAGCATGAGACGCAGCTTTCACTACCTTTTGTATGCACCGATAGAGACAATCAGCAACCTTACCTATAAATTTGCTAAAAATCTTTCGGAATTGGAAGAATAATGCGTTTATAATACCGCCACTCTAACTACTTTTTGTAACTTTGCATCTATGAAGAAATTACTTATCGTTTTGGCATGCGCATTATGTCCGTTTGGGGCTAATGCCCAAGAAGGATACTACATACAATGCGAAGACACTTGCAACCACATACACGGCATAGACATCAGCCATTATCAGGGACAAGTGTTTTGGGAAGTCATCGGCGAAAACTCGAAGATGGCATACGTGTACATCAAAGCCTCCGAAGGTGGCGACCGCATCGACCCTAGGTACGAACGCAACATACAACTGGCTCATCAATATGGGCTGAAAGTGGGTTCGTACCACTTTTTCAGGCCCAAAACCAACCTCACTAAGCAATTGGAGAACTTCATGACACAATGCAGGCCAGGCGACCAAGACCTTATACCGATGATTGACGTAGAAACGAAGAGCGGATTGTCCACATCCGAATTCCGCGATTCGCTTACCAAATTCATCACGCTTGTGGAAGAGGCGTATAAACAAAAGCCGCTCATCTACACCTTCACCAACTTCTACAACGCCCACATGCAAGGCGCGATAGACGGATATCCATTGATGATTGCCCAATACAACGCCGTCGAACCCGAACTTAAAGACGGACGCGACATCACCATGTGGCAATATACAGGCAAGGGACGGATTAACGGTATCAACGGATTTGTAGACAAAAGCAGGTTTCTTAAGAACCACGGCTTGCGCGAAATACGTTTCCACCACTAACCAATTATCATCAAACAATACATAAAAGGAAAACAATATGGCAATGATTAAATGTCCGGAGTGCGGTCATGTTATTAGCGACAGAGCTCCCTCGTGCCCTTCATGCGGCGCGAAAATCGAAAACGAAGTTGTTAAATGCCCCGTTTGTGGTGAGGCCTACTTTAAGGAGCAGGCCGAATGCCCCCACTGCCACCACCGCACGGCAAATGTTTCGACCATGGAAAATGAACACCCCAACAACGTTGTTCCCCCTGCGCCACAGTCTCCTTCGACAGGCGTAGCAGATACCAACGTTCCTCAACAGCCGTCTAACAATGCGTATGTACAACCAACGGTTACCCCTGTTGCTGCTCAACAGCAACAAAACGTATATGGCAGCAGCCAAGGCATGCAATCGCAAGCCAGCCAACCTGTAAACAACGCCTATCAAGGTCAACCTGTACAGCCAACGCAACAACAAGGCGGTTATCAGGCTCAACCGGCACAGCCTACACAGCAACAAAGCGGCTATCAGGCTCAACCGGCACAACCCACTAATGGACCTCAGTCGCAGTTTGGCAACCCCCAACAGCCTCAATACGGACAGGTTCCACCACAAACGCCCCCTCCCGGCACTCAGCAACCGCAAAATAAGAACATCTTAACCATTGCTCTCATCTCGGTTGTTGCGTTGCTCTTCATTGGTCTTGGCGCATACTTCTTTTTTGGTTCATCTGGTAACAAGGAGCAACAGGCCTACGAATACGCCCTTAACAGCAACGACCCAGCTGTGCTTGAATCGTATCTAAACAATTATAGAGATGCAGACCCGATGCACCGCGACAAGATTAGCCAACAGCTAGCCCAACTTAAACAAAGCGAGCTAGACTGGACTAACACGATGGTGAGTGGGTCGAAGACGGCTTTGGCTGATTATCTAAGCAAATACCCTAACAGCACACACAAGGCAGAGGCGGAACGCAAGATAGATTCGCTTGACTGGTTGGTGGCTAAAAAAGCCAATACGGCAGAGGCCTACAACCTATATGTTACCGAACATCCCAACGGCGTATATATTGACGAGGCTAACAATAACTTGAATGTGGCCAAAACCAAGAACATTACGCCGAAAGAAAAAGAAATGCTAGCTTTGGTGTTCCGCAGCGTGTTCCGTAGCATTAACGACCGCGACGACGAAGGGCTCACTTCTAACTTCAGCGATTTCCTAAGTTCGTTCCTTGGAAAGAGCAACGCCTCGAAAAGCGATGTCATTGCTTTCCTCAACAAAATTTATAAAGACGACATCACGGCTATGGAATGGCGCGCCAACAACGACATGAAGATTACAAAACGTGAGATTGGTATCGATGAATACGAATATAGCGTTGACTTCTCTGCAAAACAAAAGATTGAGCGCGAAGACGAGGACCAAGAAACAGAGGCTAACTATCGCATTAAGGCGAAAGTGAACCCCGATGGAAAGATTACAGAACTGAACATGGTTAAGGTGATAAAGTAAATACGCAACCACAACTCACTTTGTCTGCCATGCCTTGACCTGTGTTTATCGTTAAACGATATCGGTTAACTGCCTTTCATATAATATCCCCACCTTTGGTTAGGGTTACCATCCCTGCGCCAGAGTGGGGATATTTTTATGCAGAGGTTAAACCCGAGTCGGTCTTTAGACCGCTTATCAAATATCTGAAGTTGTTTCCATTGTTTCTATTGTTTCTATTGTTTCTATTCATCTTTCATTTGCTTGTTGACCCTATTTCCTGTCTTAGCCTCTAGACGTAACCCGTCATGCCTCCTAGAATAAGGCCCGCAATAGGCCCATGCAACTTAAAACGCACAAAAAAGGTTCTTCCGGAATTTGGTGTGATATCGTTTAAAATCTAATTATCAATACCTTTTTGTGAGCTCTATTCTTTCACATCGCTTTATTTACTGAATATTAAAGAATATAAAGTGCTAAAATAAAGACTACAAAATCTATACTTAGCTTACATGGGCTATCCATACTACAAAGAACCTATGTTTAAGGGTTTACAATACTTATTTATCAGCAGGTAGCCTGAAAAAATAACCATTAATCTTCTGTTGACCCCTTTGTGGCAGGTTGTAAGGGGTCAGTGATTTAGACCTTTGCAGCTTAAAACGCATAAAAAAGGCGCACCAAAGGTGCGCCCGTTCTCTCATTTCACTTTACGTAGAAATTACATGTGAGCTGTTGAATCGTTAGCAGCGGTGCTGTCGTTAGCAGCAGTGCTGTCTTGAACGTTAGCGGTGTCATTAACCGTGCTGTCTGCGTTAGCAGCAGGAGCGTTCTTCTTATCATTGCAAGATGCGAAAGATACAGCAGCGATAGCTACGAAAGCCAAAACTAATTTTTTCATTTTCTTTGCTTTTTAAATCTGTAAAACAATCATTTGTTTATTAAAACATTGCAAAGGTAAACATTTTTCCAATACGACGTATCGTTTTTTAGCATTATTTTTCAACTAATTCTGTAACTTTTCTATATATTACTGTATATCAACTCCTTACAGAATAGTTAAAAATCAGCCTAATACGTCCAATTTAAGCAATTTTGCTCATCTACTAGACATTTTACTGCCTTTTAGTGAACGCCTAGCCGTGCATGTGTGCGTCCACAAACGAAAGAGGGAGCAAGTCTTTGATTGACGAAAGCTCAAAAATACGATTTTCGCCATAAAGAAGAATGCGGACAGGCTGCTTATAACGGTCTTCCATTTCCAACACTACCTGCCTACACGCGCCACAAGGGGTGATTGGTTCGGAAAGAAAACCCTTCTCGTTGCGTGCGGCCACTGCCATAGCAACGATGGCCTGCTCTGGACATCGCGATTGGGCTGCAAAGATGGCCGAACGTTCGGCACATAAGCCCGACGGAAAGGCTGCATTCTCTTGATTGGCACCTATAACCACACTTCCATCGGCTAACAAAAGGGCTGCACCCACATAGAACTTCGAATAATTGGCGTAGGCATTATTGGTGGCCAGCTTGGCTTGTTCCAGCAAATGGCGGTCTGCCTCGTTCATTTCATCGAATGCAAATTCGCGAACGCGAATGTTAAGGTCTATTGTTCTCATAATATATATTGTCTTTTTTGCTTTTTACTCTTTATATTCGTACGCCCCCAAGTCGGGTTTAGCGTCGCGCGCCACACCTCGCCTGTCGATGGGCAATGCCCACAATGCGTTACCCGCATCTATCGCCCCACTACCCTTCTTTAATCTGAAATCGTAATAAAGGTTTTTCTCATCGAACACCGCAAACGTGTTGCGGGGCGATAGGGTTGTGTCCGAAGCGTTCTCGTAAGTAACGTTCTCAAACTTCGCATTCGTGTAGGGTACTTCCAATTTGGGCATTCTAATACGACAGTCTCTAAACGTCATCAACAGCCCCTTATCCTTTTCTTCCTTCCCCAGCATCAATATATCGTTGGCATAACCAGTTAAAAGGCTGTTCTGTACCACCAAGTTTATCAGCGGATACTTGTTGAACGTTACCCACAAAGCTGCGCCCCGGTTAGCACCGAAAGGGTAAAACTGAGCCAAGGTGCAATGCGTTAGCGATACTTTTCCGCCGTTTATGCGCACACAATCGTTCTGCGTGTTGGATATTTGGCAGTTTTGCATCTCTATCTGGCTATTGTCCGCCAGCACTCCAAAGCCTTGGCAGTTGTGTATTGTTACAGCTTTCATGGTTAATTTTGTTTTGGAAACGTCCGACGAATCAACTCGCAAGCCGTCGAAAGAACTATGGAGGTCCATGTTTTCAAATTCGTTGCCATACGAATACTCGTAGATACGCACGCCAGCCCATTGCCCACTTACACGGTCGTAAGGCAAATAGCTAAACATCTTGTCCAACCTGTCGCCGCGCAACACTACGTTGGCCTCGGCTGTTCCCTTAACAAGCAGTCGGCCATAGACGTCAATCCCAGCCTTATCGTGAAAAAACAACCTCGTTCCAGGGGCTAAAGTAAGCGTTGCCGCACTGTCAACTCGTATTTTACCATAAACAATGATAGGACTTTCGCCTGTCAACGTAGTATCTCGCCGTATACGAAGATTGCTTACCGAGCGCGCTTTCCAACTACGCGCACGAAGTAACACGCGTTGTTCCATACCGCCCGGCTGACTAAACACCAATTTGTCTTCTATCAGCTCCAATCCTTCCGACGTTGCCTTTGGAGATGTCAGCTCAACAAAAACGCGTATGCTATCATTCTTGTGTACTTCCAAATTATTCGTTTGAAATCCCGATTCGGCACTTAGGTATGTGCCGTCTACATTCACCCGATAACCTTGTTGATTGCCGCCAGCCAAGCGCACACTAGACAGTCGCACGTTGGCACCCGAACGGTTGTACACCCAAAAGGTACGTGTAGACGTGGGAACATTGGCAAATACGGTGTCCATATCAACCGTATCTGTTGAGAAATGGAGGGGCGAAACCGAAGAAGATGTGGTGAAATCGTCGTCGGAACACGAGAACAATAAACAGAATATCGAGATAATAAAACAGGCGTACTTTACTTTCATACTGTTAATAACGTGTCACAAACAAATATATTGCCGATAAACGGGAAAAAGAGTGCGCAACCAGACTATGAGAGTAAGCACGCAAACAAACCAGTTACCTATTCTTTTTCCTAATATACCACTGGTGCGTAAAGGCCACATACAAGCCGAAAGCCAAAATAAGGCATACTAACGAGGCCGACAATGCTAGGTGAAGGTCTTCGGCAAAGAAGAAGTAGCCTACGAAAAGGCCTGCCGCCAGGCCGCTTTCCCATCCCAACATGTAGGTGCTTACAGCCGTTCCACGCTGACAATGCTTGCTCAGCTTAATGAAAAAGAGCAAGAAACGCGAACCGATAAGTCCAATGCCAAGTCCTACAAACACGGGTGATATGTAGTTAACTATCATCTGTTTGCGTGTTAAAATCATCACCAAAGCCGCAGCAATGAGTATCGAACCTGCCACTACCTGACTTTTTAGGTCGGCATCTACAAAGGCAAAGCGTTCGGCCAGCAAAGCAACCGCAAAGCCCACCATCACCATAGCGTAAAACATAGCAGTGAATTGCGTGGACATAAGTATGCCAACCGACAGGCAAATGAGGAAGAGATTGAGGAAAAGCCACTTCGCCACGGGTAGGAAAAAACGGTCGCCACTAATCTTTTTCACACCGTCGTCGGGCGTGCGAAAGGGAAATTTCACCGTGGCAAGCAGCATATAAGCAGCCAAAGCCAAAGCAGCACTGGCCAAAATAGGACTGAAAGTGGTGCGAGCAAAGACAATGCTAAGCATTGGGCCGAGCGACAAAGCAAAGCGTCCGAACCATGCAGAGGCGTGGTTGGCCTCGGTACGCTGAAAGGATTCGCTCTTATCTATAATCAACGTGCTAGACAATATCATCTGTACTAGGCCAAAACCGGCACCCAGTACAAGGCGAAGGAACAACAACACGCGGTATTGCAACCACGACTGATGCAGCTCGCGCTCAACAAGCCAACAGCCTAGCAAGGCCAAAAACACCAAGGCAATGGCCCAAAGACAAACCCTGTTGCGGCGATAACGCTGAACAAGCCAGTTGCAAAAGCCGCCCAAAAGAAACAATCCGATGCCGTAAACGCCCATTACAATTCCCACGCCTTGTTGGGAAAAACCAGCCGACCCCAACATCCAAACAGGCAAAATGGGTATGAGCATATAAACCGACATGGTTATAAGCAAGTTGGTAATGGCCAAAATCCAAAAGTCGGCGTGCCAAAGACTGATGTGTACTGGGGTGTTTTGGGTGTCCATTGCTTCGTTGTTAATTGATAATCATGAAGTGGAGGTGAAGAACACGAACGTTAATAGTTGGCGCATTGAATGCCCTTACATGTAACTTAGGTCAATACGACTCGTCAACAGAGGGGAACGTCGCTGCCTTAACGTCGGTGATGTAGGCCTGCACAGCATCGTTCATCTGCTGCGCAAGATGGGCGTACTGCCTTAAAAACTTAGGTTTGAAACCCTGCGTAAGGCCAAGCATGTCGGCATATACAAGAATTTGGCCATCGGTTGCATGGCCTGCACCTATCCCAATCGTGGCGCACGATACGCGTTTTGTTACCTCAGCGGCTAAATCGGCAGGCACTTTCTCCAAGGTTATGGCAAAACAGCCGGCATTGTCCAGTGCCACGGCGTCCGCAATTAGCTTTTCGGCCTCGGCCGTTTCTTTTGCCCGAACGCCATATCCGCCAAACTTATGCACGCTTTGTGGCGTCAGTCCGAGGTGTCCAATAACGGGTATGCCGATGTCTACCAAATGTTTAATCGTGTCGGCAATTTCCTTTCCGCCTTCCAGTTTCAAGGCATCCACACCTGTCTCTTTCATCATTCGCACGGCATTGGCCACGGCCAAGTCTTTTGAAACTTGATAAGTACCAAATGGCATGTCGCATACAACGAGGGCGCGATGCACGGCACGGGCAACACTTCGGGCGTGATAAATCATTTCATCGAGCGTAATGGGCAAGGTGTCGGCGTTTCCTGCCATCACGTTAGAAGCCGAGTCGCCCACTAAGATGCCGTCTATTCCAGCCCCGTCAATAATCGTTGCCGTGGTGAAATCGTATGCAGTGAGCATAGAGATCTTCTCGCCTTGGCGTTTCATTGCCGCAAACTGGTTTGCAGTTACCTTCTTTATGTCAGTGTTTAAATAGCCTGCCATGACGTTCTTTCATTTTCAATTAAATGGAGTTAGAGCCTCGCCCCAACTCCATTTTGCCATATCTTGTTATAAATTTAGGGCAAAGTTAAGCATTATTATCCATATCTGCAAATTGTGTTTGTTAAAGACACGGCACACGAAGCACTTGTGGAAAGCATTTGATGCAAGTCTTCATCTGTTGTCAAAGCCTGATGTCAGACACAGCCGTGATAACCATTTCCACTTCTTCGTCTGTCATCGCTGGGTTTAACGGCAAGCTTAACTCTTCGCTATGTATGCGCTCGGTGATTGGTAGAGAAAGATCCTTCCACTCGGAATAGCACTGTTGCTTGTGGGGCGGAATGGGATAATGAATGATGGTCTCGATGCCGCGCTTGTGTAATTCGTGCTGCAACAAATCGCGCTTGACGCATAGCACAGGGAAAATGTGGAACACGTTGTTAGCCAAATAGTCCTTGGTGGGCAAGGTTATGTTTGCATTTCGGATGCCGTCAACATACTTTTCAGCGATGGCCACGCGCCGTTTGTTGTCTTGGTCCAGCCATTTTAGTTTCTCGCAAAGCACTGCGGCCTGCACTTCGTCCATCCTACTGTTCTGTCCAACGTAGTCGAACACATATTTCTTGCTCGACCCATAGTTGCCCAATGCCCGCACAATGTTCGCCAACTCTTCATCGTCAGTGGTTACACAGCCGGCATCTCCCAACGCACCGAGGTTCTTACCCGGGTAAAAACTGTGGGCAGCCGCATGGCCTACACTGCCTGTCCGCCGTTCATTCCATAGGCAACCATGAGCTTGTGCATTGTCTTCTATCATCAAAAGTTGATGTTCTGCGCAAATGGAAAGCAACTCTTTGGTAAAGGCACACTTGCCGTATAGGTGCACAACAAGCAGTGCTTTGGTTCGCACACCCATGTGTTTTGCCATTTGTTGCGCATCTATTTGAAACGTATCAGGATGAGGTTCGACCAAAACTGGCACCAAACCGTTAGACGTTATTGAGATGATTGAGGCGATATACGTGTTGGCTGGCACTAGTATCTCATCGCCATGATGCAACAAACCTTTTTCAATATAAGCCTTGAAGATAAGCGAAAGAGCATCTAATCCGTTTCCGCAGGCCACACAATGCAACGTACCGATGTATTGGGCATAGGCCTTTTCGAAAGCCTTTACCTCGTTACCCAACAGATACCAACCACTATCCACCACGCGGCGAACCACTTCTTGCAGTTGCTCGCGGTGCTGGGCGGTGTATCGTTGAAGGTCGAAATACTTTAACATGACATGAAAGGACACTTATACATTAATTACATATAACATCGAACAAAGGTGTGCAGACACTTGAAAACGACGTTAGTGCGGAGCCTATGGCACCCATTCGTAGGTGTCGTAACACACGCCACGCCCTCCAAAGCCTTCCTTTTGGAAGATAAGCGGTTCGTTTAACCGTCGTCCGCGGTCTTCGGTAGACTTGCCAAAGTCGAAAAACGGCTTGTCAATAAACACTTCGTCGATGAGATAACGAAACAGAAGGTCGAGCGCACCAACGGCTTTTCCCTTGGCCGATGCAGATATATATTGCACATGCACTACGCGTGGCATAACGTAGACCACAGTTCCTGCAACCATTTCGTTGTCTAAATAGGCCGCATAAAGGCGGATGTGGCGAGAGAAAAGGTTTGCCAACATCGTTATTTCGGTAAGCGAATGCACAGGGTTAACGGCGTATCGCTGTTGTAAGTTGGCAGATAGTATATCCCAAAAAGCGGCGAAATCGTTGCAGGGCATAACTTCTACACCTGCTCTTTGGGCCTTTCGCAGACAGTCTTTTCGCGACTGACTGAAGGCCAACTTATTCTCTTGCGAGATAGTAGAGGATATTTCGCGAGCTGTTAGGCGGGCATTGCAGACATTGAAAAGCGCATAAAGGTCTTCTTCGGCAGGCAATTCATGGTATATCCACGGCACGGGGCGATACACAACGCGTGTTATTCCCGCATTGCGTAACCATGCATTAAGGCATTCGAACACCTGCATCACCTTAACCGCCCTACCCTTCTTGTCGGTTATCAGTCCGCCGTAGGTCAACCCACTATGCGAAGTCACGCTCCCATCCCTTTCTTTATTGAGCGGCAAAAGAGCCACCAAAGATTGCTTATGGAATATAAGAAGTGAGAAATCGGTGAACCTTTGGCGATGGTAGTCCATATAATCGCGCAGGAAAAGGAAGGTTCCGTTTCGGCTTTTGCGAACAAAACTATCCCATTGGGTTTTCAGTTCAGGCGTATATCTAACTATTTCGTACATTCAAAAATTGCAGGATGGGTATTAAAGCCAATATAAAACACGATGCAATGCACCGCTATTTTTTATCTGCGAGATACCGAAGAAAGTCGTCGTACTCGCGAATATAGTCGTCTTCGTCGAACGGTTCGGATGCTAAAACCAAACAAACCGCCCCAGAAGAGAAGTCGTCGAGCGTTCGCCACACGTCTGTATCAATAAGCAAACCTTGATAAGGATGGTTAAGCAACACAGTTTTTTGCTCTTCGCCGTTGTCTACCGTTACATGGAAACTACCACTAAGGGCGATAAGAACCTCCTTGCACAACTTGTGCGCATGCCCTCCGCGGCATTCACCGGCAGGCACATCGTAAACCCAATAAGCGCGTTTTATGGCGAATGGAACATCTGTCAATGTCTGCGCCACAGTGAGATTACCACGCGGATCGGTTATCTTGGGAAAGTCTATAAGAGCTGTGTTCAAGTGTTTCATTTTTTGTTTATCAAACCTTTAAGCATCTGCCATTCGGGTGTTACAGCCAACCTACGCAAGTCGATGGCTATGTTTTCGGCCGTTTGGGTGTCTGTTTCGTTCTTTGCCTGTGCCAATTGGCGTAACGTAAGCCTTGTTTTACCGAACAGGCCATAAAAAGAAATTAGCCGTTGTTCGTTCAAGGTGGGCAACAGTTGGAGCAAATGTTCAACATAATGCCCCACCTGATGACTCACCAACTTGGGATTTTGGCCAAAGCTGATGAGAAAGCTATGCAACTCTGTACTAATGCTATCCATTAACGGTTGCCGTACATCTCTTCGTAATACTTTTGATAATCACCGCTGGTTACTTCGGCAATCCACTCCTGATTGGCCAAGTTCCACTCGATGGTCTTAACGATGCCATCGGCAAACATTGTTTCGGGATACCAGCCCAGTTCGTTTTTAATCTTCGTTGGGTCGATACCATAACGTTGGTCGTGTCCCAATCGGTCGGCAACATACGTAATCAGATCTTCGTTTATCCAGTCGGTGCGTATCTCTCCATTAGCATCCAATTCTTGTTTTTTAAGCACGTGGCGAAGGTCTTTGTTGCCGTCCATCAGTTGGCGAATGGTCTTAATAATCAGTTTCACAATGTCGATGTTCTTCATTTCGTTGTGTCCGCCAACGTTATACACCTCGCCAACGCGCCCTTCACGTACAACAAGGTCGATGGCCTTACAATGGTCTTCAACGTAAAGCCAATCTCTAACGTTCTCGCCTTTGCCGTAAACGGGGAGTTTCTTTCCTTCTATAATATTGTTGATAATTAGCGGAATAAGTTTCTCGGGAAAATGATATGGACCGTAATTGTTTGAGCAACGTGTGATGCTTACGGGCATGTGGTAGGTGTCGTGGTAAGCCATGACAAACATGTCGGCACTAGCTTTCGATGCACTATATGGGCTATGAGGGCACAAAGGCGTAGTTTCCATAAAGTAACCAGTATCTCCTAGCGAGCCATAAACCTCGTCGGTAGATACTTGATGGTAGCGTTTGCCGGCCTTCCATGTGGGATAACCCGTTTCGTCTTTACCCGTAACCCAGGCCTTACGCGCCGCATCCAGCAGGTTTTGGGTGCCAAGAATGTTTACCGAAAGAAACAGCTGTGGGTCTTCGATGCTGCGGTCTACATGACTTTCTGCGGCAAAGTTAACCACATAGTCGATGTCGTTGTCGGCAAAAAGACCGTTAACCAAGTCACGATCGCGTATGTCACCACGAACAAACACGCAGCGTTTGTCGTCGATGTTGTTCTTTATCGTACCCAAATTGCCTGCGTATGTAAGTAGGTCTAGTACAATAACTTTGATGTCTTCGTCCTGGTACTTCTTTTCCAAGAGATACTTAATGTAGTTGGCGCCGATAAAACCAGCCGCTCCTGTTACGAGATAGGCTTTCATATAAAAATATATTTATCTGTTTTTATTATTGTCTGATAATGTTATTACTTCACAATCGGTGAATTTTTCACCCTCAATAGTAAGCCTAACGAGTGTTCGTTCCTTGTGGAATCCCGATATGCCTGCTGCTCCGGGGTTGATGTGTAGCATGTTCAACGTCTTATCGTATTGTATTTTCAAGATGTGCGAATGCCCCGCAACGAATAGTTTAGGCGGACTAGCATAGAGTGTGGCCTGTATGCGCGGGTCGTAATGCCCTGGATAACCGCCGATATGAGTCATCAAAACGTCTACATCCTCTACCTTAAAGCGTAATCGCTCTGGGTATAGGCGGCGCAGGTCGCCACCATCTATGTTGCCATGCACAGCCCTTAGCGGCTTAAAGGCGGCCAAACGCATGGAAACTTCCAACGAACCGATGTCGCCTGCATGCCAAATCTCGTCGCATTCGGCAAAATAGGTCAAGTACCTGTCGTCCCAATAGCCGTGGGTGTCGCTCAAAATACCTATTCGCCGCATTGCTTAGAAAACTTTGTTTCAATAAATTGACCAAGGAAATCGGCCGTGCCCTTTATTCCCAAGATGGAAGAATTGATGCAAAGGTCGTACGAGAACCCATGCCCCCACGTCTTACCCGTATAGAAATCGTAATAGGCGGCTCGGCGTTCGTCGCCTTCGTGAATGATGGCGGTAGCCTTTTTCTCGTCGCATTGCTGGCGTTGCATCACGCGTTGAATACGCTCTTCGAGGTTTGCCGTTACGAAAAAACTAATAATACGTGGAGCATCACGCAGAATATAGTCGGCGCACCTACCCACGAACACGCAATTGTCAGCCTCGGCAGCCTTGATGATGGCCTCGCTTTGAAACTTGAACAACGTATCTTGCGACAGCTCGTTTTGGAACATGCCGTGTTCTCCGCCGATAAGTGGAAGATTATAACGGAAGAAACTTTTGCTAAACGCCTTCTGCTCATCGTTGCGTTCGAAAAGCCGTTCACACAGTCCACTTTCTTTTGCAGCTAGGTTCAACAACTCGCCATCATACATCTTATAACCCAAGTGTTGTGCCAGCAATGAGGCAATTTCCTTGCCGCCACTGCCAAGCTGTCTGCCCACTGTTATGATAATATTCGAAGTTTCCATTGCTATAATGTCTTTTGTTTGTTGATTTTGCGCATAAACAAGACCATGATAACGGCTGTTACTAAGGCCGACGTGGTATCGGCAACGGGCATAGACCACCACACACCGTCTACACCATAAAGTGTAGGCAGCACCAAGAGCAGCGGAATTAAGAACACCAACTGCCTTGAAAGCGAAAGGAAAACGCTTATCTTGGCCTTGCCGATGCTTTGGAAGAAGTTGGCGATAACCATTTGATAGCCGATGATGGGGAAAGACATCATCGTTATGCGCATGGCATGCACCGAAAGGGTGATGAGCGTTTGGTCGGATGTGAAGAGCCTAACGCACTGTTCGGGAAAAAACTCGCCTACCACAAAGCCCGTTGTGGTTACGCATGTGCCGCAAATTACGGCGTATTTCAACACGCGCATCATGCGGTCGAACTTCATCGCTCCATAATTGTAGCCTGCAATGGGCTGCATACCTTGGTTAACACCGATGGTTACCATCACGAAGATAAAGGCAATGCGGTTGATGATGCCGTAGGCACCAACAGCCATGTCGCCCCCATGCGACACCAAACTGTTGTTGATGATGATAACCACAAAGCAAGCGCACACGTTCATGGAAAAGGGAGACATGCCAATGGCAAGGATATTCTTGACCAAACGACTGCGCAAACGGTATATTCCACGCTTGAAGTGTATAAATTCAGACTTGTTGCTGAACATCACCAACTGCCATATCAGGGCAAGCAACTGAGAAAGCACCGTGGCATAGGCGGCTCCACGTATGCCTAGTCCTAATGGCCAAATGAAGATGGGGTCGAGTATGGCATTGATTATCACCGTGAAGATGGTCATATACATAGACAATTGGGGCTTGCCTGCCGCCCGTTGCAGGGCATTAAGACCAAAATACAGGTGCGTAACAACGTTACCAAGGAGGATAATCTCCATGTAGTCTTTGGCGTAAGGCAGCGTTTGGGCACTCGCCCCAAAGAACATCAGGATGGGTTCGAGAAACAAAAGGCTGATGATGGAGAAACAAACGCCCGTTATGATGTTTAACATCACAGTGTTGCCGAGTATGTTTTGGGCGGCTCCATAATCCTTCTGGCCTAGCTTTACGGAAAGCAAACTAGATGCCCCCACTCCTACACCCGCGCCAAAAGCCGTAGAAAGGTTCATCAGCGGAAAGGTAATGGCAAGTCCAGAGATAGCCAAAGCACCAACGCCCTGCCCAATAAAGATACTGTCAACCATGTTGTAGAGCGAGGATGCCGTCATGGCAATGATTGCAGGGACGGCATAGCGCACAAGCAGCTGCCCCACTGGCTTTGTACCTAACTCTAATGTTGCTTTCTGATTATCCATCAATATAATTCGGTTTATCCTGCAAAAGTACTAATTATAGCTGGTTTCCACAAATTACCTGCTCATTATTACCAACTTTCTAGTTGGCAACGCACTTGTAGTAGCTGTTTAATGGTGAAACAGGCTTTTAAACCCATCTTCTCGTTAACTGGTCTATTCGTTGGCTTGTCAACTGGTTAACTCGTAAACGGTCTACTCGTTAGCTTGTCCACTCTCGTTGGTTTGTCAACCCGTTAACTGGGC
Organism: Prevotella sp. HMSC073D09; assembly: GCF_001814145.1. Lineage (NCBI taxonomy): Bacteria > Pseudomonadati > Bacteroidota > Bacteroidia > Bacteroidales > Prevotellaceae > Prevotella > Prevotella sp. HMSC073D09. Next base: position 18,885 of record NZ_KV815097.1, read on the forward strand.
TACTCGTTAACTGGTCAACACGTCAACCTGCCAACTCGCTAACTTGTCAACGCCCCAACTTGTCTGTTTCTGTCCACTTTTCAGCATAAATTTTAACGTTATGAGTACCCTTTTCATTCACCAATCGCTCACCTAGCCGCAAAAAATCGATTCTCGGGAAGGCTGGTTTTGATGTCAATGGGGGTTAGCATGTGAATGCTGCAAAATGAATTTTT
>NZ_KV815097.1:19199-34028 GCF_001814145.1 Prevotella sp. HMSC073D09
ATGTGAATGCTGCAAAATGAATTTTTATTTAAAATCATCGTCATTTGCACCAGATTTTGGGCTATTTGCGGCTAAACATAGTGCATTTTGGTGCTAAACGCAGTGCAATTTGGTGCAAAACGCAGTGTGTTTTGGTGCTAAACGCAGTGCATTTTGGTGCTAAGCGCAGTGCATTTTGGTGCTAAATGCAGTGAAAAATGCTGCTGAATGCAAGTCGAAAAGTATAAATATCCACTGCAAGGGTATAGACAAAACCTTTTAGGACCATTAAAAACAAGGCTAAAAAGGGCAAAATGGTGGTTAAAAAGTGAGATTTTAGGGTCTAAAAGGGTAAAATTGGGCGTGAAAAATTACGAGTCAACGACCAAACTAGAAAGGCAAAATGGTGCAAAATGCAGGTTCTATTCTTAAAAATAGACAGAACAAAAGACTTGAAAGACTGGAAATGGTAGTAATTTAGCTACTTTTTAACTTATATTTTCGCTAGAACGAGGTGAGAATTGAACGGACTTTGTAAAACAAAAAGCAAGAATTTAAGTTTTGTGATTTTATAAGTTTGTAAGTTTAAGAGTTAGCAAGTTTAAGAGTTGATGAGTTCTTGAGTTCGTAAGTTGAAGAGTTGATGTATTCGGGAGTTGTTGAGTTTTCGTGAGTTCATACACCAGCGAGTTGGTCTTTCGGGCACTTCGTATATGAGATGGGTGTTTATCTTGTGTTGACATCACAAAGACAACAAACCCCTCTCAACTTATTGCCATAGTAAAAGTACAGGCGGCCCCAACATCTAAATTCCTGCTTATAGTGCATTATTCTTTCTAGAAAGAAGCGTTGAACAGGATACATTTTGTACACACTAAAACTTCGCAAGTGATGAACCACAAACATAGATTAACGTAAGTTGGAAACAAAGAGAACTTAGAATTTGTATGGCTCACTGAAAATGAGTACCTTTACATTGATTAAAAAACAAAGGAACAAACCCAAAAGCCATGCGCAAAGATACAACAATGTTTAGGGAAGATGGTTATCTCAACGACTTTCACAGAGCGTGGGACGAAAAATGTATCAAAGACGACAAAGAACATCGGGCTTTGATGCAATCGAAAGGGATGCGCTATTCAGCAGAATTTCTGAGAGCGCAGTCCCAAAGAATGGACGCGCTAGTAAGGCAGGAAGAAGAAAGGTTGAGAAAAGAAAGGAAAAAAGGTTCAAAGGCTGGGCGATAGTAGCTGGCCATTGGCACATGGGCTTGTCGGTCTTTACCGACAAGCAGCCTCGCCGTTTCTCTCTAAAACGAACACGTTACCGTGTCTTTTGTTAAGCCTGTAATGGCATCCTTACTACATCTATTCGTCGCATGCGCCAAAGACAGCGGCAGTTTTGTTAGGCCTGTAAAAGGCATACTTACAACATCAAAAATCCACTTACAATATCTATCATGTGCAAGTTATGCAAGCTTATTAACAGCTAGCCTATCGCCTTGACGTAAGCAGCACACATTTCTGCACAGCGTTCGCCGTCCATAGCAGCAGAAACGATGCCGCCAGCATAGCCCGCACCCTCGCCGCAAGGGAACAAGCCACCAACACTAATGTGCTGAAAGTTCTCTCTATCACGCACGATGCGAACGGGTGAAGAGGTTCTGCTCTCGGTAGCAATGAGCACAGCCTCGTTGGTTAAGAAACCATGACTGGTACGGCCAAACTTCTGAAAGCCCTCTTGCAAACGCGAAACAATGTGTTTGGGCATCCAAAAATGCAGGGGACTGGATATTAATCCGGGCGAATAACTACTTCGGGGCAGGTCGTAACTTAGCTTACGATTAACAAAATCGACCATTCGCTGTGCGGGTGCGGTCTGCTTGCAGTTGCCGTTCACCCAACAATCGTGTTCAATAGACTGCTGATAGTGCATCATTTTCAACACGTCGTCGCCTTCAACATCTTCGGGTCTCACCTCTACCACCATGCCACTATTGGACCATTTGGAACCTCGATTGGCAGGACTCATGCCGTTAACCACGATTTGTTCGGGCTCGGTTGCTGCTGGAATGACGAAACCACCAGGACACATACAGAACGAATAAACACCCCTTTCGGCCGATTGAGCAACGAAACTATATTCGGCAGCAGGCAAATACTTGCCTCGTCCGTTCTTGCTGTGATACTGAATTTGGTCTATCAAGGCTGACGGATGTTCGAGTCTTACGCCTATGGCCAGCCCTTTGGGTTGGATGGGGATGCCTGCCGTGGCTAGATATTGGTACACATCGCGTGCGCTATGGCCTGTAGCCAAGATTACAGCACCTTTGAAATTCCGCTCTTCGCACGTTAAACTATTAAGTGTTTGCACGCCAATCACCTTATTACTTTCCATTAAGAAGGCAGTCATCTTGGTTTGGAAGTGCACTTCTCCGCCACAGTTGATGATGGTATTGCGGATTGCCTCGATTACCTTTGGCAACTTGTCGGTGCCGATATGGGGGTGAGCGTCTGACAAGATGGACGTTGAAGCACCATGCTGGCAGAACACGTTTAATATTTTCTCTACATTGCCGCGTTTCTTACTCCGCGTATACAGCTTGCCATCTGAATAAGCGCCTGCGCCGCCTTCACCAAAACAATAGTTGCTTTCGGGGTTTATCTTTTGCTCCTTGGTTATTAGGGAAAGGTCGCGGTGACGTTCGTTAACGCTTTTTCCTCGTTCAACGACAATGGGACGAATGCCTTGTTCAATCAAACGAAGTGCTGCAAACAATCCGCCAGGACCTGCCCCCACAACAATGGCTTGGGGACAATGCGACACATCAGGGTAATTTACAACCTGATATTCTAGTTTTTCGGGCATTTCGTTAACGAAAACCCGCACAGAGAGATTAACGAATATGGTGCGTTGGCGCGCGTCGATGCTGCGCTTGAGCACCTGAACGTGTGTGATGGTTCGCACATCAAGTGCTTTATCATGTGCAATGTAGTCGCGGATGCTGTCTTCGGTGTATGCCTGCTGGGGCAACAAACGCAATTGATATTCGTATGTCATTGGTGTAAAATGGGGGAAATGTGTGGGTGAGAAAGGGTGTAAGGGCGCGTAAGAAATGTGTGCCCCATGGGGTTATCCTAAAAACAAAGATTGACAACTTTACGCTTTAACGGCCATTACAACAAAGTTACAAGGACGTTAATACGCAAAGTTGCCAAACGCAAACGAAGACAAAAGAAACACAACAGGACAATTAGTTGTTTACGCTGCCGCCCATAATGTCGAGCAATTCGTTGGTAATTGCCTGCTGTCTACTCTTGTTATACTGTAAGTTCAAGCCTCTGAGCAGTTCGTCGGCATTGTCGGTAGCTGTTTGCATGGCCACCATACGCGCCGCATGCTCACTAGCATTACTGTCGAGCAAGGCCGTGTACACCATCAAGTTCAACTCTTTGGGGATGAGCGTTGTTAGTATTGTCTCCATGTCTGGCTCAACAAGGAAGTTGTCGTTAAGGGGTTTTGCCTCATCCTTGGTCTTTTCTTCCTTCGCTGCTTTTTTCTTAAGATACTCTTGTGCCTTGGCCGTAACCACATTAGAACTTAGGTCGCGGTCGCTAAAACGCCCCAATTCTGTGGAGAGGTCGATAGGCAAGAAAGTTCTTCTAGTCAAAATCTGCGAGCCTGCGCTCTTGAAATGATGGTAAATAAGCTCAACTCTGTCTAGCTCGCCTGCTGCATATTGTTCCGACAAGTCTGTGGCGATGTCTGCACATTGGTGTGCATTGGGTTTCTCGGCAAGAAGGTTGAAATTGCCACCTATCTGCAATCCCATCTTGGTTGCCTGCTCGGTGATTTTTCTGCCGATAGGGTAAACCACGATGTCGGTAACGCCTTGCTCTCGATAGTGTGCCACCGCCTGCTGCAACAACTTGGTGACGTTGGCATTGAAACCGCCACACAAGCTGCTGTTGCTTGAAAAAGGCACAAGCGCAACGCGTTTAAGCTGCTTGCGCTCCACGTTTAATGGCGTGCGAGCCTCTGGCATTGACGCGAGAAAAGCTTTGAGGATATGCTCCAACATACTCTCGTAAGGCAGCATGTTCTCAATCAATTGCTGAGCATGGTGCAGCTTAGACGATGCCACCATCTTCATGGCACTCGTTATCTTACGGGTGCTGTTAACGGAAGCAATTCGTGTCTTTATCTCTTTTAATGAAGGCATACGCTATGTGTTGAAGGGTGACCTCGTCCGCCTCACATACCGTTGTGAGGCGGAACAAGGCCAGCCTTAAATGTTCAAACTTTTTGGAATTGTCCCGCAATGTCGGCCATTACGGATTCGAGTACGCCACAAGCCTCGTCGTTCAGTCCGCCACTTGCCAAGAAATCAATGGTAGATTGGTGGGTTGAACGCAACTTGTCGAGGAACAGCGTCTGGCATTCACGAACCTGATCTACGGGCACATCGTGCATCAAACCGCGCGTTCCACAATACAATATGGCAATTTGCTCGCCCACAGGCATTGGCGAATATTGGGGCTGAATGAGCAATTGCGTGTTCTTTCTTCCCCTATCCAAGGTCATTGCGGTAACGGCATCCATATCGCTTGAGAACTTAGAGAAAGCCTCCAGCTCGCGATACTGTGCCATATCTATTTTAAGTGTACCCGCAACCTTCTTCATACTCTTGATTTGAGCAGAGCCACCCACACGGCTAACCGATATACCTACGTTGATGGCAGGACGGAAACCTTGGTTGAAAAGGTCGGTTTCCAAATATATCTGGCCATCTGTAATGGAGATTACGTTGGTTGGAATGTAGGCGGAAACGTCGCCGGCCTGCGTTTCGATGATAGGAAGTGCCGTTAGCGAGCCACCTCCCTTTACGTGACCTTTAAGACATTCGGGCAGGTCGTTCATCTGTTCGGCCACTTCTTGCTGGTCGTTGATGCGCGCAGCACGTTCCAACAGACGGCTATGCAGATAGAAAACGTCACCAGGATAAGCCTCGCGACCCGAAGGGCGGCGAAGGATGAGCGACACTTCACGATAGGCAACGGCTTGCTTGGAAAGGTCGTCGTAAACAACTAGCGCGTGTTCGCCACGATCGCGGAAGTATTCGCCGATGGCAGCGCCTGCGAATGGCGCGTAATATTGCATGGCAGCGGGATCGGCAGCTGTTGCCGACACGATGATGGTGTAGTCTAACGCACCCCGTTCTTTCAGTGTCTGTACCAAAGTAGCCACCGTAGAGGCCTTTTGACCAATGGCAACGTAGATACAATACACGGGCTTGCCGGCATCGTAGAAACTCTTTTGATTGATGATGGTGTCGAGAGCAATGGCCGTTTTACCCGTCTGGCGGTCGCCAATGATGAGCTCACGTTGCCCCCTTCCAATGGGAATCATCGAGTCTACACCTTTAAGTCCTGTTTGAAGTGGTTCCTTAACGGGTTGACGGAAGATAACACCAGGTGCCTTTCGGTCGAGCGGCATCTCGAAAGCGTTAGACAAATCAATTTCGCCAAGCCCGTCGATAGCCTCGCCCAAGGGGTTGATCACACGCCCAAGCATGTTGTCGTTCACCCGAATGCTGGCAATGCGGTGCGTGCGCTTTACCACCTGCCCCTCTTTGATTTCAGAGGTAGGTCCTAAAAGCACACAGCCAACATTGTCTTCTTCCAGGTTCATGACGATGGCCATGGTTCCATTTTCAAATTCAAGCAACTCGTTGGCTTCGGCATTACGCAATCCGTAGACACGCGCAACGCCATCGCTAACGGTAAGGACAGTGCCAATTTCGTCAAAGTCCTGCCCGTCGCTGATTTGTTGAAGTTGTTGGAACAATATCTCTGAGACCTCGTTGGGCCTTATTTTATCAGACATGTTACTTGTTTTTTAATTCTATTAGAATTCGATTAAGTTTGCTCTTCACGCTGGCATCCATGCGATAGGTGTCGTAGTCCAACACAAATCCGCCAAGAATGGCAGGGTCTACCTCCGTGGTGAACTCGACAGTTCCCTGCGTTCGCTCTTCCACTAAGTGACGCATACGTTGCTCAACCTCGGCAGTGAGTTGCACGGCCGTGGTGATTTTGCCGCTTGTAATGTGGAAATGTTGCCTGTACAGGTTAATGAAAGACGAGGCAATGAACTGCAACACTTCTTCCCTACCCTCGCGCAACACCAAAGCGATGAAGCGTTTCGTGAGTTCGACAGCGGGCGTCCCGCATGCCGCCATCACCACTGAGCTTTTCTTCGACCGTGAATACATGGGGTTGCACACCGCAGGACGGAGCTCTGGAACATGCAGGTAGCATTCCAACAGGTTCGTCATGTTGTTATACACATCCTCGTAACAGCGGTCATCAATGGCAGCTTTGAGCAATGCGCGAGCGTATCGAACAGCTATTAACCCTATATCCATAACTCGTTTAGTTGGGGTTTACAGAGAAAGCATCGTCTAAGAAACGGTTAACCAACGACATCTGTTGAGCGTTGGAGGCCAAGTTTTCACGCACAACCTTCTCGGCAATCTGCACGCTTAGCTCCGCCACCTGTGTACGAATGTCGCGGATGGCATTCTGTTTCTCTACCTCTATCTGCCTTTTGGTTTCTTCGAGCAGTCGCACACCCTCCTCGTGAGCCGTCTGTCGAGCTTTCTCAACTATGGCGTCGCGTGTTTGGGCAGCCTCCTTTAAGATGAGTGATTGTTTCTCTCGTGCGTCTTGAAGAATTTGTTCGCTTTCTTGCTTGATGTTTTCTAGCCGTTCTGATGCCTCATGAGCCTTGCGCAGACTTTCGTCTATGTACGTCTTACGGTCTTCAACCATCCTGATGATAACAGGAAAACCGTATTTAACTAGAACAACAAAAACCACCAAGAACGCCAAGAGCATCCAAAAGAGCAAGCCCAAGTCGGGCGTTAGTATTGATGGTAAATTCTCCATTCGGTTACTTATTTAATCAAGAATGCACACGCTGCAATGGCGAAGAGGGCACAACCCTCAACGAAAGAAGCCGTAACAATCATGTTGGTCTGTATTTTGTTCGTGGCTTCGGGCTGACGGGCAATGGCATCCATTGCGCTACCGCCAATGCGACCGATACCTAAACCTGCACCAATTGTAGCAATACCTGCACCAATACCGCAGCCTAGCTGAGCCAGACCCTCGGCAGCCAATAATGTTGTAATCATCATAGTTCTTATTCTTTTATTAATTGTTTATATTCTATTTTAGTTGTTTTGTTCGTTAATACGTTTCTTACAGTGGCATCCAAGCCTCTTGTGGCATGCACACCTATGTTAAACTTATCACCCAATAGCACATTCACCCGAGGAACTCTGCCCGTTAAAGTGTGTTCTGCACAAGGCTGATAAACTCTTGGAAACTACTCGGCAACGTGGTGCTCACGATGAGCCATGCCGATAAAGACGGCACTAAGCATGGTGAACACATACGCCTGCACGAATGCGACAAGCAATTCGAGACAGTTCATGAAAAGCAACATGATTATACCAAACGTGTTCAATCCCAGGCCATAGCCTACGCCCATGTTCCATCCAAGGAATATCACGCAAGTGAAACTCAATATAATGGCATGACCAGCCATCATGTTGGCGAAGAGACGTATCATCAACGCAAAAGGCTTTGTGAAGATACTGAACACCTCTATCACCGGCATAAGGGGAACGGGAAACTTCAAGGCAACGGGAACTTCTGGCCAAAATACGTCTTTCCAATACTCCTTATTGCCAAAGATGTTGATAACCAACATCGCGGTAATGGCCAAAAACATGGTTATGTTGATGTTACCCGTGACGTTTGCTCCGCCAGGGAACACGGGAACAAGCCCAATCATGTTACAAGTGAAGATGAAAAAGAACACCGTCAACAAGAAAGGAGCGTAGCGTTTGTATTGCCGTTCGCCCACGGCAGGCCTTATCAAGTCGTCGTGGATGTACATCACGAACATCTCCATCAAGCCAACGAGACCCCTGGGAGCAGCACTTTTCTCATCTACCTTCTTGTACCAACGTGCGCACGACAGGAAGACCGTGAGCAAAATCGCCACAACAATCCATATCTGAGCAACGGCTTTGGTTATGCTTAGGTCCAAAGGACGCGTCGTAGAACCGTCTGCACGCCGTTCATATATCTTTCCATGATGCTGGGCATCGAAGAAAAAGTTGTTCGGAAGATGATGAGCCGTACCCACATACCATTCGCCCGTGTCGCTACTTCTAACGATGATGGGTAAGGGTATGCTCAGATGCTTGCCTTCGTACGTGGCGATGTGCCATTCGTAAGCATCCGACAAGTGTTCGAGCACGATCTCTGGAATATCGAGTTCCTTCTTGTCTTCCCCTCCGTTGCTAGCCGCGTGGAGCGACAACGAAGTGAAAAGCAACAGCAGCAGAAACGATATATATCTTAGTTTTTTCATTATAATACCTTATTATTATATAGCCGTTATGTACCCGACTTACGCTTATCGTTTGAGAAGAACGTGGCGTGGTGCACCAACATCGCCGCATAGAACAAGGCGAAAACGCATAGAAAGAGCAACATCGCTTGCCTTTCTACCACGAAGTAGTACACGAAAAACACCAACACACACAACAGCATGCGAAACCCCGACACACCTAAGAAAAAGGTGGGGAGACTATCTGGCGACTTTATCGCCACGCGCGACCATACCAGGATGTCTGCCGTCTCGATGATTAAAAAGACCACCGAACTAACCAGCAACGGCAACGCAACCGCATAACCCAGCCAAAGTTCGGCAACACCATACACGCCTATCGCCAACAAGGCCAGCGTAACGAGGCTTTGCCCAATGAAACGTCGCTTTTGTTTGCCTACTTGCCTTTCGTCCATAGCACTTTCCATAGAGAGCCGTTATACCTCCACACACAAGGAGACAACGTTCTTTTGCACCTCGACAAAGCCACCTGTGATGGCACACTCATGCGTTTCGCCCTCGCCCGTGACGTAAACCACTTGGCCCGCATCTAGCGAAGAGATGATGGGTGCATGGTTGTCGAGAATCTCGAACTCACCAAGACTGCCTGGAACCTTTACGCTCTGGGCATCGCCTTGATAGAGTTGTTTTTCTGGAGAAACAATAATCAATTTGAGCATAGACACATGCTTTTACACAAACTAGTTGGAACCTGCTGCTTCAAGCAACTTCTTACCTTTTTCGATAGCGTCTTCTATCGTGCCGACGTTCAAGAAAGCCTGCTCGGGAAGGTCGTCAACCTCGCCGTCGAGTATCATGTTAAAGCCCTTGATGGTGTCTTCGATACTTACCATCGCACCCTTAACACCCGTAAACTGCTCGGCAACGGTAAACGGCTGAGAGAGGAAACGCTGCACCCTACGTGCGCGATTCACCGTCTGCTTGTCTTCGTCGCTCAACTCATCCATACCAAGAATGGCAATGATGTCTTGCAATTCCTTATAGCGTTGCAATATTTGTTTCACACGTTGCGCACATTCGTAATGCTCTTTACCCACAATCAGCGGGTCCAGAATACGCGAAGTGGAGCCCAATGGGTCCACGGCAGGATAAATACCCAGCTCAGTAATCTTACGGCTAAGCTCCGTTGTAGCATCCAAGTGCGTGAAAGTGGTAGCAGGAGCGGGGTCGGTCAAGTCGTCGGCAGGCACATATACGGCCTGGACAGACGTGATGGAACCGCGCCTAGTAGACGTAATGCGCTCTTGCATCGCGCCCATCTCACTGGCCAACGTAGGCTGATAGCCCACAGCCGAAGGCATACGGCCCAACAAAGCCGAAACTTCCGAGCCTGCTTGTGTAAAGCGGAAGATGTTGTCGATAAAGAACATGATGTCTGCCGGCTCGCCATCCTTCCCTCCATGATCGCGGAATTCCTCGGCAACGGTTAGTCCCGACAATGCCACAGAGGCACGTGCGCCAGGCGGCTCGTTCATCTGCCCATACACAAGGGTGGCTTGCGATTGGCGTAGTTCTTCGGGATCAACCAGCGAAAGGTCCCATTTGCCCTCCTCCATTGCCTTCCTAAACTTGTCGCCATAGCGGATAACCCCCGACTCGATCATGTCGCGGATAAGGTCGTTTCCTTCACGTGTACGTTCTCCAACACCTGCGAACACCGAGTAACCGTTGTGTCCCTTGGCGATGTTATTAATCAGTTCCATGATAAGCACGGTCTTACCAACGCCCGCACCACCAAACAAACCAATCTTACCGCCCTTCATATAGGGTTCCAACAGGTCGATAACCTTGATGCCCGTGGCCAACATTTCCTTGTGGGTAGAAAGTTCGTCGAACTTAGGAGGCTCCCTATGGATGGGATAAGCCCCTTCCATGTTCAGTTCCGACATGCCGTCGATGGGCTTGCCGATAACGTTCAGCATGCGGCCTTTAATCTGTTCGCCGGCCGGCATGGTGATAGGACTGCCCAAAGGCGTTGCTTTAAGGTGGCGTTGCAGACCGTCGGTGTTATCCATTGCCACGCAGCGCACAGTGTCTTCACCAATATGCTGTTGAACCTCCACTATCAATTCGCGGCCGTCGGGCCTAACGATGCGCAAGGCATCGTGAATTTTCGGCAGCACTTTCTCCTCCTCTTGGCCCTTAGTGTCGAAGTAGACGTCAATTACCGGACCAATAATTTGCGAAATGTGTCCTTCTATGTTTGACATATTCAGATATCTAGTTTATTATATTTCTTTATTAATGATTGCGCAAAAGTAACGATAAAAAACGGAATTGCCAAAATGTTCAGGCAATTTAATGTATGCAAACATTAAACTTTTCCAAATGTTGTTCCTTTTATATGCTTAGTTCGTCTAAAACGGTTATCAGCTTTTTATCAAAGGGCTTATCGCTCCTAATGGCTTCGGAAAGTGGCACATATACAATTTCGTTGTTGCGGACACCGATCATAACGTTGCGTTGTCCTTGCATGATGGCATCTATCGCGCCCACTCCTGTGCGGCTAGCCAAGATGCGGTCGTGGGCTGTTGGCCTACCGCCACGCTGCAAATGCCCAAGGATAGACACGCGCACATCATAGTCGGGGAACTCTTTCCTCACACGGTCGGCATAATACAGTGCGCCACACTTGGGACTTTCCGATACGATGACGATGCAACTCTTCTTCGATTTGCGTATGCCCCGTTCCATAAACCGCGCCAATTGGTCAACGTCCGTCGAGTCTTCGGGTATGATGGCGGCCTCTGCGCCAGCAGCAATGGCACTGTTCTGAGCCAAAAAACCAGCATCGCGCCCCATTACTTCGACAAAGAAAATACGTTCGTGGCTTTGCGCCGTGTCGCGTATGCGGTCTACACATTCCACGATAGTATTCATCGTGGTATCGTAGCCAATGGTCGAGTCGGTACCGTAAAGGTCGTTATCAATAGTTCCTGGCAGTCCAATACAACACAAGTCGTATTCTCTTGCAAACACCATTGCACCCGTGAGCGAACCATTACCCCCAATCACAACCAAAGCATCTATCGCTTCTTTAACGATGTTGTCGTAAGCTTTCTTCCTTCCCTCTTCTGTTGTGAATTCACTGCTGCGCGCGGTCTTCAATATGGTGCCGCCCTGCATGATGATACCACTAACGTTCTCGGTGGTGAAAGGCTTTATGTCACCATTTATTAGTCCGTCGAAACCACGGTATATGCCTTTTATGTTAAACCCATTACAAATGCCAGCGCGTGTCACGGCGCGTATGGCAGCATTCATTCCTGGTGCATCCCCACCCGACGTGAGTATGCCTATCGTCTTTACTTTTGTCATTGTTTTGATAACTTTATCTAGTTTCTACACCTATATATATAATAAGGTGTAGCGTAATCGTCCTTTATTTTGGTTGACTAATTAACAAGTTGACAAGTCAACAAGTTGGTATCCCTATCCATTGTACAAATCTTAGCATGCCATTGCACACCCTCCATCCGTTTGCTTACGTAATGAGCCAAAGCAAAGCCATACCCAATACGCCACCCAAAAGAACTTTCCATCCCACATTGGCGAAATACCATCCAACGCGCATACGCTCCGTTCTTATCAGTGCCAAACCACTTATCGAGCCTATGGGCAGAATGTTACCACCCACTGCTGTTGCAAAAGCAATCATCTTCCAATAAGCTCCGTTTTGGGCGAAGTTGGCCGAATATGAAGTGAGTTCGGCGTTCTCGCCCGACAAAACGGGATGTAGCGACACGGCCGACATAGCCGTAACGAAACTGTCGAGCACGCTACTGATGGCCGCACTTGCCACGCCAAAGAACCAAATGTTGGGTGTCTGTTTGTCGATATAGGCCGTTACCTCGCTGAAAAAGCCCGTTTCATTAACTACGCCCACCGCAAACATGATGCCTAAAACAAACAATATCATCTGCATAGAGCCATACTGCAACACGCGTGGTATGCGGCGATGTATCGTTTCGCCCGTGTTAAGCAGCTTTCGGTTGAATATTTCGTTAACCACCCATAGCACAGACAGCACGCAAAGTGCGCCGAGGAAAGGGCTTAACTTGGTGATATTATGGAATGTAGGGATAAACCACAGACCGCCAATGCCCACAACGAACATCACAAGACGCTGCCAGACATTCAAGTTGGTATCGTCGCCGCGATAAGGGAGGCGCAAAAACTCAATGTCGATACGGTCGGGCAATGCCCTAGACAACAACCAGGTTGGCACAACGCAAGTAACTATGCAAGGTACTGCCATGCTTAACGAATAGTTTGTGGCAGTTATCGCACCCATATTCCACAGCACCAAACCTTCGGGCGAGCCAATAACGGTTAATGCTCCGCCCATGTTTGCAGCAATTACAGCCACACTACCATAAATCATTCGGTAACGCCTGTTGGGTATCACCTGATGAATGAGCGTCAAGGCCATCACCGTTGTGGTAAGGTTGTCTAAGTTTGCAGACACCACAAAGACGATGAGCATCATCATCCAAAGCAGCTTTTTGCTGTCACGAGTTCGTGCCCATATACCCAAGAAGTCGAAACAGCCATTATTGTTCAATATCTCTACGATGGTCATCGTGGCCAGCAAGAAGAGAACTATCTCGCAAGCCTTACCCACATAACGCAAAAAGATGGTCTGAGCGATAAACTGTTTCACAGCCTGACTGGTGTGCGCCATGCCGTTAAGATAGTCGGCGTAGGCCTGCTTGTGCATCAGCTGCACGAAATCCGTTCCATAAGAAACATACAACACCCACCCCACTGTACCAAGGAATATTGCTACAGCGGCTCTATTCACATTTGTAACATTCTCTGTGCTAATGAGAATAAAACCAACGACTATGATTAAAAGGATAATCAGAGACATTATCTTAGACTATTTAAACGCAAAGGTAACAATTGTTTGTGAAACAAACAAGAACAAAAGAAACTATTCAACGTTTTTTTAGTCTATGCCCATTCTTTGCGCAATAACTCCCACCAGCGTTTCTTCTCGCACGTAATAAAACAAGGTGTTCCGCCTACTCCGCAATGCGGAAAAGGAGTGCGATGTATTTTTTCAATCTTTTGTCATATCATTCAACAATCAATGGCAGACATTATAAACAAGCTTTGCATTAGAAAGCGTTAACCAATGAGAGGGGGGCTTAAACATAGCGAAAAATAAAAACGAGTAATTCATCCCTTCCTGTAGCTAGCCTAACTAAGTTCTATTAAACTTTTCAAAACTGTTTCTTTGAAGACTTCACTATCAAAATCATACCCTTTACATTTCAGCCTGTGCTTAATAAGCATACTCAAACTTACAAAAAAATTCTCTATAAGTAACAGGAATTTCCCTTTCACATCAGACAGTGAACAAGAAGTCCAATAAGACCTAGCAATACAAAACTCCGAAATAAATTGTTTCTTTCTCTCAAAATACAGACATTTAGTAATTTCCGATGTAGTGCAATATTCCGACACGTCACCACTAATATACATATTAATCTTTACCTTGTCAAGACCAGCAAAAGATTTATTTTCAAATTGTTTCTTAAAAGACATTCTCATCTCTATAATCAGGGCGTGCACAACTTTCTCCAGACCTTCTACTGCCGCAATTTGTCCCCCAATTACAGAACTTATAACTATTTCCATATTTCAAACCATTATATATTAAAACCTCGCGGTAAAAGCCACAAGCATACATTAATGTAACCTTGGAATAAAAGAACTTTGAAGGCTATGTAACTCGTTATATAAGCAATCACACAATGAAGTCGTCATGACTTTTAATGTCTCTATAAATTGAGAGGTGTTTATTGTCTATGTCTTGTAAAACCAAGATAAACAGCCTTCTTCATGCACGAAACACGAGACAAAGATACGACAAAATCTGAATTTCTGCCACCATTTGTCTGTGGCAAAACGTAGTTGTGCACCAAAATAGGACTTGGCGGAATTCATTTCGTGCGTTCTCTACAAGTTGAAAACCGCTTGTCGACAGCAGATTACTTCTGCGTTTCCATGATGCTGTCTCCAGTGGTCGCAAGTAGCATGCTCAGCAACCGCTTACGCAGGCAGCCGTAAGCGTACGTGCTTTCATGTTCTTTGTCTATGTACATGTGAGCAGCGCACGCATTTTGTCTATTTTTCAGCATAAAATTTAACATAATAAGTGGCCTTTCCGTCAACCAATCGCCCACCTTGTCGCAAAAAAACGATTCTCGCGAAGGTTTGCTTTGATGCAAAAAGGGGCTAGTTGTAATTGCAGACAAAATGAATATTTATTTGATGAAACCACAGTTTAAACCTGATTTTGGGCTATTTGCTGCTAAAAAAAGTGCAATATGCCGCTAAACGCAGTGCGTTTTG
>NZ_KV815097.1:34128-42421 GCF_001814145.1 Prevotella sp. HMSC073D09
CAAAATGGTGCTAAATGCAAGATGAAAAGCATAAGAATGCACTGCAATTGTATAATTATAACCTTCATAACCCATTAAAAACATGGCTGAAAAGGGGAAAATGGACGTTAAAAAGTGGGATTTTAGCGGCTAAAAGCATGTAATTGGGCATGAAAAAATACAAGCTTGCAACCAAACTAGAAAGGTAAAATGGTGCAAAATGCAGGCTCTGTACCTAAAAATAGACAAAACAAGAGACGTGAAAAGCTAAAAATAGTGGCGATCTACCTACTTTTTAACCTATATTTTCGCTAGAACGGAGTGAAAATTAAAGGGCGATTGTAAAATAAAAACAACAAACTGAATTGATGAGATTGTGAGCTTGTGAGCTGATGAGTTGATGAGTTGATAAGTTTATGAGTTCTTGAGTTTGCAAGTTGATAAGTTGTTGTGTTTCTAAGTCGTTGAGTTGATGTATTTGGAAGTTGTTGGTTTTTCATGAATGTATAAGCCAGTGAGTTGATTTATCCTACACTTCGTATATGAAGAAATATCTATCTTATATTGGCACCACAAAGATAACAAACAACTATCAATTTATTGAAAGATTAAAAGTCAAGACGGTTTTAATATTAAAATTTGCACTAGAAACATTACGCAAAGTAAAGACAGGAGGACAAACAATGCCAGATGGCTGCAAAAAGAATCCGTTGCCCGATAGGTGCAAGGCCAACTTGGCCTTAACTGCACCCCACCGAGCAACGGTAAATTAAGTGTTTACGGTCTTATCACTTTACCAGAGCGACAAACGTTGGCTCTTAGGGATAAACAACTTGTCGCCTTCTTTCACACCGAAAGCCTCGTACCAGGCATCAATGTGGGGCAAAGCGCCATTTACACGCCATTTACCCAGCGCATGCGGGTCGGCTTTTGTGCGGTTACGAATTTCTTGTTCGGTGATGTTTTGTCCCCAAACAGCAGCATAAGCCAAGAAGAAACGTTGTTCGGGCGTAAAGCCGTCGATGTTTTTAAGGTGTTTTTTTGCCTCAACATTTTTGAAAGCATAGAAACTTACTTGCAATCCGCCGTGGTCTGCAAGGTTTTCACCGAGCGTAAACTGACCATTGGCGTTGAGATCGGGAAGAACTTTGATGTTCGAGAAGAAGTCGGCATAAAGCTTAGCACGCTCTTCAAATCCTTTCGCATCAGATGCAGTCCACCAATCATTCATATATCCGTTGGCATCGTATTGCCTACCTTGGTCGTCAAAGCCGTGTGTCATCTCATGACCAATAACCACGCCGATAGCACCGTAGTTATAAGCCTCGTCGGCCTTAGGATCGAAGAAGGGACGCTGCAAGATACCAGCGGGGAAACAAATTTCGTTGGTTGTGGGATTGTAGTAAGCGTTAACCGTTTGTGGGGTCATCAACCATTCATCGCGGTCAACGGGTTTACCCGCTCTTGTTAGAATGTGCCTATCGTGCGAGAACTTTCGGCAAGCAAGCACATTCTCGTAATACGACTTCGTTGGGTCGATGGTTAGTTTGCTATAATCAATCCACTTGTTGGGATAACCAATCTTAACATAGAACTTGTTTAGCTTGTTATGGGCAGCTGCTTTTGTGGTGTCGCTCATCCACGTTTGTGCATCAATACGTTGTCCAAGCGAGATTTGCAAGTTGCGCACCAACTGTTCCATCATCTTCTTCGACGTTTCGGGGAAATAACGGGCAACATACATCTTACCTAATGCCTCACCCATCTGCTCTTCCACTTGGTTTGTGGCACGTTTCCACAACGGATATTCTTCCTTTCGGCCACTCATGGTCTTGCCAAAGAAATCGAAATTGGCCAAACGAATTTCGTTCGTGAGGTACGAGGCCGAACTTTGAATGATGTCCCACTCGATAAGTGCGCGCAAGTCATCGGCTGTTGCGGCTGCATAAAGCTTGTCGTAGCCCTCCATAAACCCAGGTTGCCCCACAATCATTTCCTGAATATAGGCCGATTTCACGCCCTCGGCATTAGCCATTGCTTCAAGATTTATGTTGGGATAGTTTTCCTTAAATTCCTTTAAGGTCATCTTATTGTAGTTGGCTTGTGGGTCGCGCAGTTCGGTTACGCTCTTCGACACCAACGCCAATGCCGTTTCCATGCGGAAAATAGCATCGCGACGGGCATCGGCTTGTGCCTCGTTAAAGCCATAAAGGCGGAACATGCGTGCGATGTGCTTGCGAAAAGCCTCACGAATGGCTACCGTGGCGGGGTCGTTGTTCACATAATAGTCTTTCTGACCAAGCGTTAAACCGCCCTGACCGATAGTCAAGATGTTCATCTTCACATTCTTTTCGTCGGCAGCGAAATACGAACCGAAACCAACGCCGTAACCATAAACGGCATTTTTAAGTTGAAATTGTTCAAGGTCGGCCTTGGTTTTAGCCCCTTCCACCTCTGCAATCAAGGCTGCAACAGGTGCAAGCCCTTCCTTTTCGCGGCGAGTAGAGTCCATAGCCAGCTTGTAATAGTCGGACAGTTTCTGCTCCGTGCTACCCGGTTTGAACTTCTTCTTCAGCAGTTCGCCCAAGATGTTGTTAATGCGCTTGTTGTTGTCTTCTTGCAATCGGTCGAAACTTCCATAGCGCGAATAGGCTGCCGGCAACGGATTGTTCTTTTGCCAACCGCCCGTAGCAAACTGATAGAAATCGTCGGCCGCACGAACCGACTTGTCAAGGTCTGACATCACTAGCCCCGACTGCCCCTGAGCCATGCCCAACGTGGGCGAGGCCATCATCAAGAGCGCAGGAAAGATTTGTTTCATGTTCATGATTTCTTTTTTTTGTTATTGGATAATGATGATTAAATATTTAGTACTAGTTTATATGTTCACCGAGACAAAGGGCTACTATCTACCTCTACGACACCTGCCTCGACAGTTCTTCAAGGGTTTGGCTCAGCTCCATCCACTTTTCGTTTTCGCTATCCAAAGCACGTTGCACGGAGGTATATTCGCTCACGAGTGTCATGTCCGAGGCGTTGTTCACGTCGCTTAGCAGTTCGTTAAGTTCGGCAATGCGCTTTTCCATCGATGCAATACGTGCCTCGCATTCCTTAACGGCTTTTTCGGCTTTGTTCACCTTCTTCATCCGCTCTTTACGCTGTGAATAACTTTCGTTATCGGCTTTTGGCGTTTCGTCCGTTTTGGTTGGAGCGGGCGCAGCCGTATGCAAAAGGCTGTCGATGTTGGCAGATGTGGCGTTATCGGGCTGGTTTGCGGCCGCAGTGCGTATAAAATCATATATGCCACCAAGGTGTTCTTTCACCCTACCCTCGCCAAACTCGTACACTTTCGATACCAATCCGTCGAGGAACTCACGGTCGTGAGAAACCACGATGGCCGTTCCGTCGAACGCTTTGATGGCCTCTTTCAGCACATCCTTCGACTGCATGTCGAGATGGTTAGTGGGTTCGTCGAGTATAAGCAAGTTAACAGGATCTAACAGCAGCTTAATCATAGCCAACCTACTCCGTTCACCGCCACTCAACACCTTCACTTTCTTGTCCGAAGCCTCGCCCCCAAACATAAATGCGCCCAGTATGTCGCGTATCTTTAAGCGTATATCGCCTTTCGCCACATTGTCAATCGTTTCGAAAACGGTTAGGCTTTCGTCTAACAATTGGGCTTGGTTCTGTGCAAAATAGCCTATCTGCACATTGTGACCAATCTTCAATTCGCCCGTGTAAGGTATCTCATTGAGGATGCACTTCACCAGGGTAGACTTACCTTCTCCGTTCCGACCCACAAAGGCAACCTTCTCACCTCGTTTAATGGTAAACGTAACATGGTCGAAAATGGTGTGATTGCCATAATCCTTACGAACATCGTCGCATATAACGGGATAGTCGCCACTGCGCAAACAGGGCGGAAACTTTAATCGCAAAGCCGAAGTGTCCACCTCGTCTACTTCTATCGGCACAATCTTAGCCAACTGTTTGATGCGGCTCTGCACCTGAACAGCCTTCGTAGGTTTATAGCGAAACTTCTCGATAAAGTCTTTCATGTCCGCTATTTCCTTTTGTTGGTTCTCGTAGGCGCGCAGTTGTTGCTCCCTTCTTTCGGCTCTTAGCGTAACGTATTCGTCGTACTTCACACGATAATCAATCACCTTTCCACACGATATTTCTAGCGTGCGGTTAGTTACATTGTTGATAAAGGCACGGTCGTGACTGACAAGTACCACCGAGCCAGAGCTCTGTGCCAAGAATTGTTCGAGCCATTGAATGCTGTCGATGTCCAAATGGTTGGTGGGTTCGTCGAGCAACAGCACGTCGGGTTTGCGTAAAAGAATCTTTGCCAGCTCGATACGCATGCGCCAACCACCGCTAAATTCACTCGTGGGGCGGTCTAAGTCGTTTCTATCAAACCCCAACCCGATGAGCGTTCGCTCCAATTCGGCCTCATAATTGTTGCCACCCAGCATTAGATAACGTTCGTGTTCGTGGGTAAATTGTTCAACGAGAGCCATGTAATCCTCACTTTCGTAGTCGGTTCTTTCGCTCAGTTCGTTGTTCAACTGCTCAACGCGTGCCTTCAATTCCGTATTGTCGGCAAAGGCCTTCCTGGCCTCTTCTTTAACCGTTGTGTCGTCTTCAAGCACCATTACTTGTGGCAAATAGCCCACAGTTGTTCCCGAAGGAACCGACACGTTGCCCGCCGTGGGCTTTTGTTTTCCGCATAATATTTTGAGCATGGTAGACTTACCTGCGCCGTTTTTGCCAACCAAAGCAATGCGGTCGCGATTGTTCACCACAAAACTAACGTCCTTAAACAACGGCTTTACACTAAACTCAACCGTTAAACCTTCAACTGAAATCATTTATTTACTATTTACTCGCACAAAGTTAATCATTTTGTTTGAAAGTATGGACGTTTGTTTTAGGATTAGCTTAGCTACAACTACATTTTTATTGTTTGCCAAATGCAGTTGGTTGTTTTGCTGTTTAAGCATTAATTTCTTATTTACAGCTTAACTCATTAAGTAGTAATTGAATATAATCCCTACCCCAATCGTCTGCTTTACGTTTCGTACCGTCGAACTGCAACAAGTCAATGTCTATCTTCACAATGCCTTTCTTCCGCTCTTCGGACACACTTCCCATCTGCGCCTCAATGTCTTTTAGCGCGACTATTACCTCTTCCAACAGCACACTGCAATACCCTTCGGCCAAACAGTTCATAAATGGTGGCGACACAATGCCTATTGCGGGGGTTATAAGCGAACGCGAAAATCGCAGTTGCGGGAAAACAGCCGACAACCGTGCTTTGGCATGGTCTATATTCTGTTCGGCCGCAACGTTGCTCCCCAAGGCTAATAAGATGTAATGCGTTTGTTGGTTCATTGGATAAAAATGTTAGGCATACAAATTTACATAATAAACGCGATTTATAAGCCAGTGTAGGCAAAATCTTTTCGTGCAATAGCTAATTGTTTATAAAAACGGCGCAACAAGGTGAAGAATGGTTGAAATACCTATAATATGCTTGTCCGACTGTGCGAAGTTACAATAATAATCATTACTTTTGTGCTTAAAATCAGTTTTATATGAAGAAAATAGTTGTTCTGCTTACCACAATAGCACTTGTTCTCCCCGTTTCGGCACAGTTGCGGTGGAATTCGGTGTACCAAACTTACATCAGTCAATATAAGGATCTGGCCATCGAAGAGATGCTCAAACATCGCATTCCCGCCAGTATCACGTTGGCGCAAGGGCTATTGGAGAGCGGCGCAGGACAGGGCGCACTGGTAAAAAAGGGCAACAACCACTTTGGCATTAAGTGTCACGACTGGACAGGACGTAAGACTTACCACGACGACGATGCCAAAAACGAATGTTTTAGGTCGTACAAAAGTGCGAAAGAAAGCTACGAAGACCATAGCCAGTTTTTAAAGCGCGACCGTTACAAGTCGCTTTTTGCACTCGCGCCTAACGACTATCGCGGATGGGCCAAGGGATTAAAGGCATGCGGATATGCCACAGACCCTGGTTATGCCACGAAACTGATTAATGTAATTGAGCTTTATAAGCTATACTTGTACGACTCGGCAAAAGACTACGACAAGTTCTTTGCCAAACATGCAGGCAACTATCTGCCTGGCAGCAGCAATATGCGCCTGCATCCGATATACAAGTACAACGACAACTACTATCTCCGAGCAAGACGAGGAGATACCTTTAAGTCGTTGGCCGAAGAACTGGAACTTTCGGCTAGGTCGCTTGCCAAAGCCAACGAACGTTCTAAGAATGACGTGCTGGCCGAAGGCGACATCATCTATCTCAAAAAGAAGCGTAAGCATGCAGAGAAACAATTCAAGGACAAGCCACACGTGGTTAAACCTGGAGAGAGCATGTACGACATCGCACAGAAGTACGGCATTCGCGTGAAGAGCCTGTACAAGATGAACGACTTGCCCGAAGATTACCAAATAAAGGTTGGTGCTGTGTTAAGGGTTTATTAAAAGCCACCCTGCGCAATGGGCAACCAAACGCCAACAGCTTACGCCCCATAGTGCGGGCGTAAGCGCATTGTTTGCCACAAATAGCAGTGCCGTAGTTCACACGTTGCACATTTGGCCCGAACCGCAAACGCCAACAAGCAGCCACACCATGCGGCAATCTGCCTACACCTAACAATTCTAGACAATTATTATCGTTTAACATCATACTATAAAATGAAGACACTACTACTATCAATTCTCGCTTTGGCGAGCACTTTGACTGCGTGGTCGCAACGATTCGACGACGAGTTTGACAACCGAACCCTGCGCATTGACTACACATTTGCTGGGAATGTAAACAAACAAGAGATTTCTGTGGCCAAGCTAAACGTCATGCCTGGATGGTACGGCAAACGGCAAAAACTTGCAGAAATACCTGTTGAAGGCAACGGACAGATTACTGTTAGGCGGAAGAAAGACAAGCAAGTGATTTACCGCAACTCTTTCTCAACGCTGTTTCAAGAATGGCTTACCTACGACGAGGCCAAGTCGTCGTCCAAGTCTTTCGAGAATGTGTTCCTCATTCCAATGCCAAAAGACACGGTGGAGATTACCATCGACCTGCGAAACAACCGCCGACAGGTGGTGGCTAGCCTAACGCACACGGTGGCTCCAAAGGACATCTTGATTAGAAAAATAGGCGAAACATCCGTTACGCCTTACGAAACGATCCAGAAGGCAGCCGATCCGAACCATTGCATCCACATCGCCTACGTTGCAGAAGGCTACACTGATGCAGAAATGGACGTGTTCTTAAAAGATGCCAAAGCGGCAACCGAGGCCCTGTTTGCCCACGAACCATTTAAGTCTACACGCAACCGATTTAACATTGTGGCAGTGAAATCGCCCTCAAAGGAGAGCGGAACAAGCGAACCCTCTAAGGGAATATGGAAAAATACGGCGTTGCACTCGCACTTCGACACGTTTTATAGCGACCGTTACCTTACTACGCTGAACCTATTCGAACTACACGACTGGTTGGCTGGCACACCATACGAACATATTATTGTGCTGGTGAACACCGAAAAGTATGGCGGTGGCGGTATCCTCAACTCTTATAACCTGTCTATGACCCACCACGAGAAGTTCAGGCCAGTGGTTGTACATGAGTTTGGACATAGCTTTGCAGGACTGGGCGACGAATATGCCTACGAGGCCGAAAGCATTTCAATGTACCCACGCGACATCGAACCTTGGGAAGAAAACCTCACTACATTAGTGAACTTCAAAGGGAAATGGGAAAACCTCGTTAAGAAGAATACGCCAATACCTACACCTGCAACCGAGAAGAATAAGAAAACAGTTGGCGCTTACGAAGGTGCTGGATATAGCCTAAAAGGCGTTTATCGTGGCTATCAAGATTGCAGGATGCGCACAAACGAGTTTCCTGAGTTCTGCCCCGTGTGTACGCAAGCCCTAACAAGGTTCATTGATTTCTATACCAAATAGGCCAAGAAAACAACTTTGGAACACGAAGTTGTAAGCCCCTTGTACTTACACTATAAAGCCGCTTGTACAGTAACTACGAGCCGCTTATAGTGTGCGTACAAGCGTGTTTGTAGCCGCGATACAAACCGTTTTCACCAAGACATTGAAGTTGTCTTGACTTTTAATGGTTCTATAAAAGTTGGGTGGAGTTTATTTTCTTTGTGTGGTAAAACCGAGATAAACATTCTGCTCATGCACAGAGTACTGGACGGAGATACGATAAAAACCTGAGATACTGCCCCATTTGTCTGTGGCAAAACGTGGCTATG
>NZ_KV815097.1:42521-43129 GCF_001814145.1 Prevotella sp. HMSC073D09
CCCATTTGTCTGTGGCAAAACGTGGCTATGTTTCGGAAGGCGACTTGGCGGAAGTATGTTGCATACGTTCTCCACAAGTTGAAAACGGCTTGTCGATAACAGATTACCTCTGCTTTTCCATGATGTAGTCTTGGTTGGTCGTGAGCAACATCCCCCACAACCGCTCGCACTGGTTGTTGTAAACGTACGTCCTTTCGGTGTCGCTGCCCACTTGCGCGTGCATGCAATATAATTATTTTTGTCAGGTTTTCAGTAGGAAATTTAACATTATGAGTGCCTTTTGTTCCACCAATCGTTCACTTGGCTGCAAAAAATCGATTCTCGCGGAGGTTTGTTTTGATGCAAAAAGGGGTTAGTATGTGAATGCAGCGAAATGAATATTTATTTAAAGATGTCGCCATTTGCACCAACTTTTGGGCTATTTATAGTAAAATATAGTGCAATATACCGCTAAATGCAGTGCATTTTGGTGCTAAACGCAGTGTGTTTTGGTGCTAAATACAATGCGTTTTGGTGCAAAACGCAAGGTAAAATGGTGCAAAATGCAGTGAAAAATACAGCTAAACGCAAGGTAAAAAGCATAAATATCCACTGTAATTGTATAAACA
>NZ_KV815097.1:43229-43602 GCF_001814145.1 Prevotella sp. HMSC073D09
AAAGTGGTTTTTGGGGCTGCAAAAATCATGGGTTAGGCACCAATCTAGAAAGACTAAATGGTGCAAAATACAGGTACTTTTCTTAAAATTGAACATATTGTAAGTCGTGAAAGGTCAGAAATAGGGGCAATTTACCTACATTATGGCCTATATTTTCGCTAGAACGGAGCGAAAATTAGAATGATATTGTAAAATAAAAGATAATGATTTAAGATTTTTGAGCTGATGAGTTTGTGGGTTTTCCAATTTGTAAGTTGATGTGTTCGGGAATTGTTGGTCTTTCGTAAGTTTAAAAGCCGCGGTGGTCTGATTTGTCCTGCACTTCGTGTATGAGAAGGATGTTTATCTTGTGTTGGCATCACAGAGAGAACAA
>NZ_KV815097.1:43702-59251 GCF_001814145.1 Prevotella sp. HMSC073D09
ATAGAAACATTAAAAGTCAAGACGACTTCATTGACAACAAAACGGCGGTGTACAACCAGCATTTCAAAAACCATTCTGTTCGCCTTCAAATTAGGACTATCGGTCTACTTATATCAACGTGAGTGAAAACAAAAAAAAGCCCCACTGCCGACCAAAGGATATGGCCATGCAGTGGGGCTTTCGTGTACGGTTAAAGGCAAATCAGTGGTTAAGACTTGGCTTGTAGCGACACAGCTTTCACAACGCGCCTTGTGCCTTTAACACACAATATTTAGTGTTTTACTTTTTCTTTTCTTCGGGCACAAGATACCAGTCGCCCGTTTCCTTTACCAGCTTGCGAGCAAAAGCCTCAGGATAGCCAGGGCGTTGAACCTTTGCGCCAAGACCTTCCTTGTTGCGTTTGAAACTGCGCCCATCGGTGGGTTTTACGGCCATATCGTTATACTTCACGATAAGGAAGGTGGCCAATTCTTTCCAGTTCTTCAACATAGATTGTGCCTGCTCGTTGCTATAATCGTTCAGATATTTAATGGCTTTCGTAACGTCTGTGTTGTAAAGTTCGGCTGCACGTTTCTCTACTTGTGGCTGTTGAGCCAAATAACTGTTTTCAAGACTGTCGCGCATGGCTTTAAGCGGTGGGAAAAGAAGGCTGTAACGTGGGTAAACCATGTTGCTAACCCAGTTGCAAACCCAATACGCATTCTTGTCCGAGAAGTTCAGAGCATCAGCACCAGGCGTGTTATAGCATTCGGGTTGAACGGTATTTCCGCAGTAGATGGGCGTATAGGGAACCATGTTTCCATCGTCGTTACCAAACCAAAGGATGCCACCAATCTGCCTGGGCAACCAAGAACGCAGTTGAGCAATAAAGCTGAAAGCGGTTTGTTGGGTAGAAACAGGACGTTCGTTGAAGTATTTTTTACCGTCTACCGTATAATAAAGCGGTGTGGGACGATAAGGCATTTGCCATATACCACCACCAACATTGGTGCTGTCCAATGCCAAAGGCGTGCCCTCGTAATGGTCGCGCATGGCAGCAGCAACGTCTTCGAAACTTACTTTCTTGTTGGGAATTATCCATAAAGGCATGTCTTCGGCATTGGAGTCCTTGCCAAGAACCCAAGGCAAATAGCGGTCGAAGTTGTCGGCAAAGCGGTTAAAGAAACTGTAAACACGTGCATCGCAGAACCTTCTTCCTCCGAAAGTGGGTTCGCCATAGACATCGCGCCAAGAGAAATCCTTATCCTTACCCGTGTACCAACCCTTTGAACGTGCAAAGCTGATAACGTCTTTCGAGTACATTACGTCACCTTTGGGGTATTGCATAAACTTTGTTATACGACTTTGGTTGGCATGAGCGCAAATGGCGTTGTCGGGAATGCGCACTGCAACCCACACTGCACCTTTACTCCCTGCGCCCTTTCCCATCATCTCCATAATCCAAGCCTCGTTGGGATCGCAGATGGTGAAAGTTTCGCCACCAGAGTAATAGCCATAGGTATTTACCAAAGTGGTCATCACGTTGATAGCCTCGCGTGCCGTTTTGCTACGCTGCAAAGCGATGTATATAAGCGAACCATAGTCTATCAAACCCGTTGAGTCGGTCATTTCTTCTCGTCCTCCGTATGTGGTTTCACCAATGCAGACTTGGTGTTCGTTGATGTTTCCGATAACGTTATAGGTAATAGGTGCCTCTGGAATTTCGCCCAGATACTTGTGGCTGTCCCAATCGAACACCTTACGCATTTCTCCTTTGGTGTGCTTTCCTGCCGGGAAATGACACAATCCGATGAACATACCGTAGTCGTCAGCATTATATGTGCAGAAGACCGACCCGTCTTTGCTTGCCTTTTTACCCACAATGAAGTTGGTGCAAGCATAGCTGCCCAACCCAACTAGGGAGAAGGCGGCAATTAGCAATAGCTTCTTCATAACTGTATAATTAGTTTGATTAATAAAGAATATCTGTTTCAAAACGTCTTTTGTTGCCTTGATTGTCGGTGGTGAAGAACGTTAAACGGCGTTGTTTACCTGTGCGCTTGATTGGTGTTTCGGCTAGTCTGCACGCCACCCACGGACTTAAAGGCACGTCTTCGAACAATACGAACTGCCCATCTATGTAGCCTTGGTAAGTGTCTACCCCGCTTTTCGCATCGGTAAGTCCTAGCTTGATGGTTTTCGTGGCGTTCCAATTGCCTTGTCCCACAGGCGAAACAATGGGCGGTTCGTCGTCGTAGTCGATGGAATATTGCAGGTGTAGGTCGCGCATGTTGGCCGTAACCCAGCCTTTTTCGTATGTTCCACCCAAATAACGTGTAACATAACCGCGCCCACTGATGTATAGTTTAGAAGTGTCTTTTACCTTCTTCGTCAATTTCAAGCTTATTCGTGCAGGACGGAAAAGCCGTTGGGCACTGTTGGTGAATGTGCAAGAATTGGAGAGAGCGTCGTCTTTACAACTTATAGTCGGTGTCAAGGTAATGGCATTGGCAACCGAATTGGGCCTTATCAACAACTGCACACCATCTGTCTGCATGGCGTATGGCCTGTTCCAGTACACACTTCGTAGCGTACTTGCTTGCCGTTGCGGAACGAAAGCGCGTTTTTGTCCCGTCACGGTGAACGTATATCGGCTTGTGTTGCCTTTAAAGTCGGTCAGCACATATTCTATATGGTAATCCCGTTCTTGGTTAAAGTTCACTATTCCCTTGTTTTTGTCGGCAGATAACATTTGCAATCCCATGCCCGGATAGAGAAACGAATGCATGTACCACACATTATATTGCAAGAAATGTTCATGGTCGCCCCATGCGTTTACCTGAACAGTCTTTTCGTAAGGAATACGGTTGACGTTACTTTTGAAAACAGTTTTGCCATCAACCAACAACTCGGTCTTCTTAACACCATATCTATTATAGGTTATTTCCATGTAGTCGTTGGCCCATATTCCAAAGCCCACCTTACCCCAAGCGGTAAATTTATTGGGCAAATTGTGTGAGGAGAAGGAATGCGAAGACTTGCCGGGATTGTTGTTAAAGACACCTTCGCCACTAACGGGATAGGCCATAAAGCCGTGCGCCATGGGTGGCAGGGCGTCTTTAACATGGTGTCCGATGAAGTCGAGAGGGTCGAGCATGTCGCCCGAACGTGTTTCATGCAATTCAAGATGCAGGTGCGGTGCCTCCGATGCGCCCGAATTTCCGCTAATGGCAATGAGTTGTCCCTTTGCAACAGGTAGGTCGGTGGGTTTAAACCAAATGTCGCCCGTAGACTGTTTATTGACATACTGCCACTTCCTAACCATAGCTTTGATAGCAGGCGTAAATATTTTCAGATGGCAATACACGCTGGTATAGCCTTCGGGATGGTGTACATAGACGGCATTTCCAAAGCCATCGTAGCCCACAGAGACGTGCGACACGTAGCCATCGCCAATGGAAAAGATGGCCTTTCCCTCCACCCCATCGGTCTTTACGTCCACTCCACCATGAAAATGGTTGGGGCGAGGCTCGCCAAAGTTACCTGCCAAAGAGATGGGATAGTTTACAGGAGAGCCAAAAAGCACATTGGCCGCCAGCATTATAGATAGTAAGATGTTCGTCATGCCATGTTTATTACTTGTCAATTAAAAGGTAGAAAGGCAATGTTTAAGTTAAGGGGCCGTGTATGTGAAAGCCAAATACGGCTGAAACACCGGTAATTGGCTTGCACTTATTCTAGTAACACGCCTTTGTGAAATGCCCGAAGTTCCCCGTTCTCATGCTCTTTTAGAACAATTTCGCCACCAAGCCAAATGGTATTGGCCTGTTCGCCGTCGAGAGCTGAATAGCTTTGCACTGCGGCTCTAACTATGTTCACCACCCCATTCCTCAGTATCACGTCGCCGTGAACTATCGTGTTGGCAGCGTAGAGCTTTCGTTCATCCATTGCTTCGGGTCGTCTATGGTCACAGCCGAGTCCATCCTGTTGGGTTCGGGCTGATTACTTGGCTGTTCGGGAGCGTTTGCACGCATTTTTATTAGCCTAATATTGTAGATGGGCAGCAGTCGAAGTGTGGTTTGCATGCCCCCAAAAGCTTTCTCGTTGTTCAGCAAGAAGTATCCGTTTATCCGTTTAATACCCTGTCGCTCGCTGTCGTTAAGCTGTAAGGTGAAGTGCGAGGGCGATGATATATGGATGGTCTGCGCCACAACACTGTCGTTGGCAAGGGTCATAGCTAGTACCGCCACGGCATCGCGCACGCCTTCTTGGAAGATAAACTGTACATCGAACTCTAACAAGTAGCGGTCGCCCTTATGGAAACTCGTATCGGCTTTTATGGCGAACGAGTACATATTATAAGGTATCTGACTTGTCAACACCACAGAACGGTCGCCATTCCATACATTGGCCGTGTCGCCCTTAGACGAAAGTCGGTCGTAATTGGCAGCGGCTCCGCCCAACGCCATTTCTTCTGATTCAAGTCTTTTCGAAAGCCTTTGGTATATCTCGTGGAGCATGTTGGTGTTTTGCATGTAGTAAACCATCGACGAATCGAACTCCGCTTGGTCTACGCCATGTTTCTTTAATGCAGCCAAACGATAAGCGTATTCGTTCTTTCCGTCGGCCATGCTGTTACGCGCCATAGCCCCTGCAAGATGGTAATCGTAGAGGATGTCTTCCATCTCGTTGGGTTGGATGTACTGGCTGGGTACGCCTGGCTTACAACCTTGGGCAGTAAGCAAGAGCAAAGCGAACATGAATACACCAATAATCGTTTTCACCGCATTCACCATTTATTTTATTCTTTGTTAACGTTCTTCTTCCTCGAAAAGCCAAATGATATGGTCTCCCATTCCTTTCTGCAAAACAAGAAAAGGCACACAACACCAACGCTTATGCTTGCATCGGCGAAATTGAATACGGGACTGAAAAACACAAATTGTTCTCCACCTTTGAAGGGGAACCAATCGGGATAGGTGGTTACGATGAGTGGAAAGTAGAACATGTCTACCACCTTGCCCGTTAAGAAGTCGGCATAGCCACTGCCAAAGGGAACAAACGAGGCCACCGTAAAGGGTGTGGAGGCATTGAATATCAACCCATAAAACATAGAATCGACCATGTTTCCCATCGCGCCGGCTAAAATCATGGAAAGGAAAACGACATACCGCGTGCGCATGCCTTGCTTAACCACCTTCCAGATGTAGCGCGAGATAACGACGATAGCCACCAATCTCAGAATACTAAGAAGCAATTTGTTGATGAAAGTCATGCCATAGGCCATGCCGTTATTCTCCACGAAGTCGATATAAAACCAATCGGTAACGTGGAGGGCCTCACCTAGCGACATGCTTGTCTTCACCTCAATCTTGATAACCTGGTCGATGATGAGGATTACAACCACCAATAATATGGCCAAACGGCCATCTGTTAATAACTCTTTTCCTTTTGCCATGAATGGTGTTCTGTTGGTCAGCACAATGCCTTGCGCCCCACAAGCCTGTTGCGGGGGCAAGACATCTGCTGTGTTAAGGCGCGTACTTTAACGCTTGCGAGCGTTCTTTGATTCCACGCTTAGCGTGGCATGAGGAACGGCCATAAGTCTTTGTTTGGGTATAAGCTCGCCAGTTATGCGGTCGATACCATAGGTTTTGTTGGCAATTCGCACAAGCGCAGCTTCAAGCCCAGTGATAAACTTCTGTTGCCGATTGGCCAATTGTATCAGCTCTTCTTTACTTTGCGTTGCACTTCCTTCCTCCAAGACCTTATAGGTTGGTGAAGTGTCGTCTACATCGTTGCCGTCAGCGTTCATCAAGGTACGCATCATGGCCTCATAATCCCGGCGTGCTAGCCTTAGTTTCTCGTTGATAACAACGCGGAACTCTTCAAGTTCCTCGTCATTGTAACGTGTTTTGTTAGCCATAAGTTAGATAGGGTTTTTAGTGAATTATTTTATCTATTTGAATGTTCAAATTAAATTCTTCGAAAGCAACTTCCTTGCCGCCGTTGGGCAGAACAAGCAGGTCGTCGGCCAATACTTGGCTTTTGATGTAATCGCCAAAGGCCGCCACTGCTGCATCTGTTTGGGCGTTGGGAGCCAAGGTAACCTTTATTCGGTCGGTTATTTCCAAGCCGCTTTCCTTGCGAAGGTTTTGAACGCGGTTGATAATCTCGCGCGCCATACCTTCTTTTACAAGTTCGTCAGTGAGTTCCACTTCGAGAGCTACGGTCAGATTGCCTTCGTTAGACACCAACCAGCCTGGAATATCCTCGCTGATAATCTCTACATCGGCCACCTCAACCGTCACTTCGTTGCCTTCTACCATCAAGTCGATGTTTCCATTGCGTTCCAAGTCGGCGATGGCCTCTTGGTCCAAAGTTTCCATTTGGGCGGCGATACCTTTCATCAGCTTACCAAACTTCTTACCCATTGTACGGAAGTTGCACTTCACTTTCTTAACAAGCATGCCCTTTCCGTCTTCAACGAAGTTCAGTTCCTTAACGTTTACTTCGCTCATAATGAGGTCTTTCACTGCCTCAATGTGCGTTCTTTGACGTTGGTCTACGGCAGGAATCATGATTTGCAGCAGGGGCTGGCGCACCTTGATGTTCACCTTGCGGCGCAAAGCCAACACCATTGAGGTTATCTTTTGAGCCATTTCCATGCGCTCTTCCAATTCGCGGTCGATGCACTTGTCGTCTGCAACGGGGAAGTCGGCCAAATGAACCGATTGCAAATGCCCACGATTGGTCGCCCTTGTAAGGTCGAGATACAACTGGTCGGCATAGAATGGGGCGAACGGAGCCAACAGCTTGGCCACTGTTTCAAGGCAGGTATATAGTGTTTGGTAAGCACTGAGCTTGTCTTGGCTCATCTCCTTACCCCAGAAACGTTTGCGATTAAGGCGAACATACCAGTTACTGAGGTCGTCGTTTATAAAAGTATCAATCAACCTACCTGCCCTAGTGGGGTCGTAGTCGTCCATTTCGCGCTCCACACCCTTAACCAATGAGTGCAATTCCGACAGAATCCAACGGTCAATCTCAGGCCGTTCGTTCAGAGGAACGTCGGCTTGACTGTAATCAAAACCATCTACATTGGCGTAGAGAGCAAAGAACGAATAGGTGTTATAGAGCGTTCCGAAGAGCTTACGGCGTATTTCGTCCACACTTTCGGCATCGAATTTGAGGTTGTCCCAAGGCTCCGAGTTGGTAAGCATGTACATGCGAACGGGGTCTGCACCATATTTCTCCATCATTTCGAAGGGGTTCACCACGTTGCCCACGTGCTTACTCATCTTGTTTCCTTTGGCATCGAGCACCAATCCCGTAGAGATAACGTTCTTGAAAGCCACACTATCGAACACCATTGTTGCGATGGCGTGCAGCGTAAAGAACCAACCACGCGTTTGGTCAACGCCTTCGTTAATGAAGTCGGCAGGGAATGCGATGCGTTTATCGATGAGTTCGGCATTCTCGAAGGGGTAATGCACCTGTGCATAGGGCATCGCACCCGAGTCGAACCACACGTCGATGAGGTCTATTTCGCGTTTCATGGGCTTTCCTGCCTCACTAACTAGCACAATATCGTCAACATAAGGACGGTGCAAGTCTATGCGTTCGTAGTTGTCTTGCGCATAATTGCCAGGCACAAACCCTTGTTCTTTAAGTGGATTAGAAGACATGTGACCTGCGGCCACACTCTTTTCAATCTCCGAATATAGTTCTTCGAGCGAGCCAATACATATTTCGCGACCGTCTTCATCGCGCCAAATCGGTAGCGGCGTACCCCAGAAACGCGAACGCGAGAGGTTCCAATCGTTAAGGTTTTCTAGCCAGTTGCCAAAGCGCCCCGTACCCGTTGATTCGGGTTTCCAATTGATTGTCTTGTTCAACTCGAACATCCGTTCTTTCTTTGCGGTTGAACGGATAAACCAACTATCGAGCGGATAATACAGAACAGGCTTGTCTGTGCGCCAGCAATGGGGGTAGCTGTGCACATGTTTCTCTATCTTGAAGGCCTTATTTTCTGCCTTTAAGTCCATGCAGATAGATACGTCGAGCGTCTCGTCGGCATCTGTCAGTGTGTCATCGTATGCGTTTTTCACATACCTTCCTGCGTATTTGTTCCATTCGGGCAGGTTAACGTACTTGCTAACGAAGTCGGCATCGAGGTCTTCCACCTTAAAATACTTGCCTTCTAGGTCAACAACGGGCCTTTCTGCTCCTTTCTTATCCACCAACACAATGGGCGGAACGCCCGCCTTACGAGCCACAAGCGCATCGTCGGCACCGAAGTTCGGTGCGATGTGCACAATGCCCGTACCATCTTCGGTGGTAACATAATCGCCCAATATAACGCGGAACGCGCCATCTTCCATTGGCGAAATAAATGGCAGCAGCTGATGATAAGCAATGTCAACAAGTTCAGTTCCCTTGTAGTTGGCTATCACTTTCCAAGGTATAACCTTATCGCCTTTCTTATAAGTAGAAAGCTCCACGTCTTTACCGGCCTCGTTGAAATAAGCGTTAAGGCGCGCCTCTGCCAATATAACAGTGAGGGGTTCGCCCGTGTAAGGATTAAAGCTTTGCACAGCAGCATAGTCAATCTTCGGGCCAACACACAGTGCAGAGTTAGCGGCTAGCGTCCAAGGAGTGGTTGTCCACGCCATGAAATATGCCTTTCCCCATTGTTCCCATTCGGGTTTGGGGTTCTTTATCTCAAACTGAGCGGTAACGGTAGTGTCCTTCACATCGCGATAACAGCCTGGAAGGTTCAGCTCGTGCGAGCTAAGTCCTGTGCCTGCTGCCGGCGAATAGGGCTGTATGGTATAGCCCTTATAGAGCATATCCTTGGTGTATAGCTGTTTCAATAGCCACCAAAGGGTTTCGATATACTTGTTATCGTAGGTGATGTATGGGTTGTCGAGGTCGACAAAGTACCCCATTTTCTCGGTAAGTTCGCGCCATTCGGCCGTATACATCATCACATTCTCACGACATTTCTTGTTGTAGTCGGCAACGGAGATGTACTTAGCAGACTCTTTGTTGTCGATGTCTGCCTTGGTAATGCCCAATTCTTTCTCCACTCCAAGTTCCACAGGCAAGCCATGCGTGTCCCATCCAGCCTTTCGTTTCACTTGGAAACCCTTCATCGTCTTATATCGGTTGAATGTATCTTTGATGCTTCTAGCGAGTACATGGTGAATGCCTGGATGTCCGTTGGCCGACGGAGGCCCTTCGTAAAAGACGAATTGTGGGCATCCTTCTTTTTCGTCTATCGTTTTATGGAAAATGTCGTTCTTCTCCCACTCAGCCAACACGTCTTTGTTGGTCTGCGTAAGATTAAGTCCTTTGTACTCGGCAAATTTGTTGGCCATATTCTATACCTTATTTTATACGTCTTTGTTTATACAAAGCGCAAAGGTAAGAAAAAAAGTTATTATAGCCAAGTATAGGTACGAAAAAGGCTATATAGCTAATGGTCTGCAATTGTTGAATGCCCAATGTAAGCGCGAATGCGCAGACAAAAGCACAAGTTAACGAAGGAGTTGGCTACGTCCTACAATTGTTTTTCGGCGCTACTCTTGCCCAATAAGGCATTTTTTAGTAAGTTTGCACTACACATTATTATATATAAGGACATGGAAGATAGAAAGAGAACCAAATTGTTGTTTGTGTGTTTGGGTAACATTTGCAGGTCGCCTGCTGCCGAAGGCGTGATGAAACAGGTGTTGCTAAACAAGGGAATGAGCGACTTGTTCGAAGTAGATTCGGCTGGAATTGGGGGGTGGCATGTGGGCGAACTGCCCGATAGCAGGATGCGCAAGTGCGGTGCGGCCCGCGGCTACAACTTTAACAGTAGGGCAAGACAATTTGATACCGACGATTTCAGAAAG
The DNA here is from genome assembly GCF_001814145.1 of Prevotella sp. HMSC073D09. Classification (NCBI taxonomy): domain Bacteria; kingdom Pseudomonadati; phylum Bacteroidota; class Bacteroidia; order Bacteroidales; family Prevotellaceae; genus Prevotella; species Prevotella sp. HMSC073D09. Next base: position 53,584 of record NZ_KV815097.1, read on the forward strand.
TTCGATTACATCTTCGTGATGGACAACGACAACAAAAAGATGTTGTCGCAAAAGACAAACAACGCATGCGAACTAGCCAAAGTGAAAATGTTAGTAGACTATGCAGCCAATCATCCCAAGGCAAAACTTATACCCGACCCATATTATGGCGATGAAAAAGACTTCGATTATGCGCTCGACCTTATCGAAGATGCCACTAACACACTAGCGGATAAACTAGCCAATGGCGGCGAATTATAACTAGATAAAGCGACATGATGCCCGTGGCGGTTCTATTGAGGATGTGCGCCAACAAGCTATTGCCAACGTATTAACGAACATATAATAAGCATTTGGCAAACAATAGATTAAGAACGAAATCTTAACCTCTACTATTGATGCCTTTCGGGGCATCTCAACACAACAAAGATTAATGAACAATGAAGAATGACGAGATGAACTTGGCCTGGCAGTTTGTGAAGAACACCGGTGCAAGCATATTCTTAACAGGCAAGGCAGGAACAGGGAAAACAACCTTCCTGCGTACGCTTAAAGACAAACTTCCTAAGCGAATGGTGGTGGTTGCGCCTACGGGCATCGCCGCCATCAATGCCAATGGCGTAACCATTCACTCGTTCTTCCAACTTCCCTTTGCGCCATACGTTCCCAATTCCACCTTTAAGGCTGAGGGAATTTTCAGGGTTAGCAAGGAGAAACAACGCATATTGCGAACACTCGACTTGCTGGTGATTGACGAAATAAGTATGGTGAGAGCCGATTTGCTCGACTCGGTAGACATGGTTTTACGCAGGTATCGCGACAGGGGCAAGCCTTTTGGTGGTGTGCAGCTTTTGCTAATAGGCGACTTGCAACAACTTCCGCCCGTGGTTAGAGACGAAGAGTGGACCATGCTAAGCAGATATTACGACTCGCCTTACTTTTTTTCGAGCCTTGCCCTCAAACAAATGGGCTACATAACCATTGAGTTGAAACATGTTTATCGACAAAACGACCTAGATTTTCTTTCTCTGCTGAACAAAATACGCGACAACAAGGCCGACCAAGACACGTTTAACAAACTCAATAGCAGATATATCCCCAACTTTGTTCCACCTGCTGGCACTGATTACATTCGTCTTGTAACGCACAATTACCAAGCGCAGAGCATCAACGAAAGCAAATTGGCCGAACTGCCTGGCACAAGCAGGCAATATAAGGCTAGCATCACGGGCGATTTTCCTGAACAATCGTTCCCCACCGAGTTTGTGTTAGAATTGAAAGAGGATGCCCAAGTGATGTTCGTTAAGAACGACAGCACGGGCAAAGGGCGTTATTACAACGGCATGTTGGGTAAAGTGGTGTCGACAACAGCCCGTGGCGTAACCGTGAAAGGCAACGAAAACGGGGAGTTGATAGACCTTTCGCCCGAAGAATGGACGAACGCCAAGTACGTATTAAATAAGACGACACACGAGATAGAAGAAGAGGTGGAGGGTACTTTCAAGCAGTTCCCCCTGCGATTGGCATGGGCCGTTACCATACATAAAAGCCAAGGACTAACCTTCGAACATGCCATCATTGATGCACAACACTCGTTTGCCCACGGACAAACATACGTTGCACTGAGCCGTTGCAAAACATTGGAAGGCCTTGTGCTGAGTTCGCCGCTCTCTACAAGTGCCGTTATCTGCGATGAAAAGGTGCATCAGTTCAACATCGACGCCTCTGCGCGCCAACCCAACAGCGAGTTGCTTTCTCAGATGCAGCGCGCATACGAGGTGAACTTGATTGACGAACTGTTCGATTTCCGTCCCATTGGCATCGCATTCGAACGCATTACGCGCTTTATCGACGAACATTTCGCTCGCAAATACCCACGCTTGCTGCAAGAATACAGACAAGCAAGACCCATTTTAGACGAGGTTGTAGCTGTGGCGGCTAGGTTCAGATTGCAATACACACAGATGTTGGCCACACAACAAGGCCAAGAATTAAGCGATGAAGTGTTGCAACGCATCCGTTCGGGTGCCGAATACTTTCATAAACGTTTGGCTTTGCTTGTGGAGATGCACCGAAAAAACAAGATAGAAACCGACAACAAGGCTTTAAAGAAAACGCTAAAAGAGCGATATGGCGATGTGCAGGAGGCCTTAGACTTTAAGTGGAACCTGCTGAAATACGAAAGTAGAGAGGATGTTTCGTTCAGCGTGGGCGATTATCTTTCGGCCAAAGCCAAGCTGTTGTTGGGTGCAATGGATGGCGATAAGCCTAATACAAAAAAGATAAAAGAGGTAAAGCCGAAAGTAGATACAAAGTTGGCTACATTTAACCTCTATCGTTTGGGCATGAGCATAGACGAGATTGCCAAACGACGCGAACTGACAACCAAAACCATTCATTTGCATTTGGTGCATTATGTTAGGGAGGGATTGTTGTCGGCATCCGAGTTTGTGGACGATAAGAAACGGCAAGAGATTACCCGTTTCTTAATAAAACATCACGAAGAGAAGAAGAGCTTAACCGAGATAAAAGAAGAAGTGAGCCCGAATATAACCTACGAAGACATCCAATTTGTGATGGCTGAGTATTATAGGGAGAACAAATGATTAGTTGACAAGCTTACGAATGGGCAAGCATTTGGATTAGTAAGTTGGCGGGCCGCCCTATTATATTATCTAGTTCTTCTAGTCTTTCTAGTTCTCCTAGTCTTTCTAGTTCTCCTAGTCTTTCTAGTTCTCCTAGTTCTCCTAGTTTTTCTAGTTCTCCTAGTCCTCCTAGATTCACTAGGATTTCTAGCTATACTAGCCCTGCTTGTTCATCATCATGCGCAGCCATTTTTTCACCTTTTCACCTTTTCACCTTTTCACCTTTAGCTCCCCTTTCCCTCATCCCCTCCTTTTCATCATGATATACACGATAACGGGTGCACCAATCAGTGGTGTAATGGCATTAATGGGGATGATGCTACCATTGGGCGGCAGATAACACAGCAACGAGCAAAGCAGAGCCACAGCACAACCTAAAAGAATGGTTGCTGGCAACAGTGTGCGATGATCTTCGGTGCCAGTTAACAGTCGGGCTAGATGCGGAACAGCCAAGCCAATAAAGGCTATCGGACCACAGAAAGCCGTTGTAACGGCCGTTAACAAACCCGTAATGGCCAGCAGCAAAAAGCGCGTTCGAGCAACGTTTACACCAAGACTTTGGGCGTATTGCTCGCCCAAAGTAAGGGCATTGAGTGGCTTTACCAAGACAAGAGAACAAACCAAGCCCACCAAAACCATTGTACAGAAAAAGGGAATGTTTCCTAACGACACACCACCAAAGCTGCCCAAACCCCATATAAGATAAGATTTTACGCCTTGGTCGGTAGCAAAGAAGTTGAGTAACGAAATGACCGAAGATGCCAAATAGCCAATCATGATGCCGATAATAAGCAACGATACATTGTTGCGAACACGCGTTGAGAAGGCCAAAATAATGAAGGTTACAGCCATTGCACCAACAAACGATGCAAATAAGATGGCCGTAAAACCGCTTAAATTCACGGTTTCTATCGACACACTACCCCCAAGAAACAGCATCACCACGGCCACAGCCAAAGCCGCACCGCTGTTAATACCAAAAATGCCTGGCCCTGCAAGGGGATTGCGAAAAGCCGTTTGGAGCATTAGCCCACTAGCCGACAACGCCCCACCGCAACATAATGCGGTAAGCGCTTGCGGCAGTCGGTTCTCGATAACGATGTAATTCCAAAGTTCGTTCTCGGCTTTGTTCCCCGCAATAACACCCATTACATACCTGAAAGGCACGTTAACAGAGCCAATGAAGAGGTTCAACCCGAACAACATCAGGATGAAAAGCACCAAAACAAAGATTTTTAACGATGTAAGGCGCATGGAAAATTCAGTTTAGAGGTGCATAATAACGCCATTCGGACGACAAGGCCGAAGGGTGGGCAATGTGAATTAGCTCTCGTAAAAGACCGTCGGGACGGAAAGGTGCCTCATCAAATAGAGGTTTAATAGCGGCATTGCAGCCGTAGACGTTCCGCTTGGTAAAGGCCTTTATCATGGCATAGCCCTTGTTTTCGGCTTGTAATTGCGCGTAGGTCAGTGGTTGGGGCGCGTTATAGGTTATCAACCAAATGTCTGCCGTGCGCGCCTTTTCAAGCACCTTTTCCAACGGTAAAGCCACACTTCCACTCTGTTCATTGTCTGCAAAAGGGTAAATAGCACCTACGTCGGCAATCATCTTTGCCATAGTGCTATGCCCCCCAGGCACATACCATACGCTGCCCGTGAGCTTTTCGGTTAATATCGTAGGCCGTTCGCGTTGTTTTTTCGCCGTTTTAGAAAGCTCCATATAATTCTTTTCAACCAAGGCAAACAGCGAATCCGCCTTTTGTTCGCAACCAAACAGCAAGCCATAAAACCGCATCCACTCGGCCCTGCCAAGTGGCGAGGTTTCCATATAGTCGGCACACTCTATGATGGCGATGCCCGTTTTGTCTAACTTGCCATACCCCCCGCTGTTTTCGAAAGGCGATACCAACACAAGGTCGGCTCGTGTTTCCATCATTTTCTCGATGTCGGGGTTCATGCTTTCGCCACAATCAGCAATTTTCTTCGTCTTAGCCAAGAACTGTACGCGAGGCGAAATCATGTATTTCAAGTCGCACACACCTGCAAGTTGCTGTTCGGCACCAAGCATTTCGAGCAGGGCTACATGTGTAGACGGGCACACAATTGCCCTATGCTTTACCTTGGGGATAACAGTTGTGGGCACGCCATCGGCCACCTTGCTTGGCGAGAAGCTTGTATCGTTGGGCAGCACATAGCGGTGTAGCAAAGCATCTTTTTTCCATGGGTTTTTAATTTTAACCACAACAGCACGCTCTTGCTTGATAATCACAATGTTTTGGGCATACTTAAAGTGGAGCGTGTCGCCCTCGCTCCTCTGTCCCTTGGCTTGTTTACCGCCGCAAGCAACCAAAAGCAGCGTGGCAAACAATAATAAAAACATCTTCTTCATATACCCCACAAAGTTACGATTTTAGTTTGTTATTCGGCAAAACAAGGCAGTAATTTATTGTGATTAGCAACGCTTGGCTTGTCCGAGAGGCTTGCTAACGGGTCCAACCAGACCCCTTATTAACCCGCCAACCCGAATTTTGTCCGTTTTTCAGTAAGAATTTTAACATTATGAGTGCCCGTTCTGCTCACCAATCGCCCACCTTGCCGCAAAAAATCGATTTCGCGAAGGTTTGTTTTGTGAAAAGGGGTGAGTTGTAAATGCAGACAAGATGAATTTTTATTCCAAGAAACTGAACTCTACACCACTTTTTGGGCAATTTGTTGCTAAATGTACTGCAATATGCCGCTAAATGCAATGCGTTTTGCGGCAAAACGCATTGCATTTTGGTGCAAAACGCAAGGTAAAATGGTACAAAACGCATTGCATTTTGGTGCAAAATGCAGTGCAATTTGCCGCTAAATGCAAGTCGAAAAGCATAAAAATACACTACAATTGCATAAACAAAACCTTTTAGAGCCGTTAAATAGAAGGCTAAAAAGGGCAAAATAGCCATTAAAAAGTAAGGTTTTGGGGTCTAAAAGTGTGCAATTGGGCATGAAAAATTTCGAGCCTACGACCAAAGTAACTATTCAGCGATACCCGATATATACAG
>NZ_KV815098.1:0-8973 GCF_001814145.1 Prevotella sp. HMSC073D09
GAAGTATCAATACGGCGAATTTTGGATGCTTACCCTACTACCTGTGTAAAGTATCTCCACGAAGTTGCCCGAACCATGGTCCTGCTTGCCGACGAAACAGGAGATGCTGACGAAGGAATGTATCGGGAAGTTGTGATGACTACAATACGCACAACCTCTCCGTCTGCCTTAGCGGTCAGGCGATGAGGGAGAGATAAGAGCCTGCGCCACTAGGCGCACTTCAAACATCTTAACCCAAATCAGTTCATTAAAGGCCGTCTTTCTGCCTTTTACCAAACAACTGATCTGGATTATATTAATTTTTCTTATTGATAGCACACCTGTCGATAGGGGCAACGCGCGCATCGTTCCCTGTCTTCGGTGGGTTCGAACGGGCGATCTTTGTCGAAAATTTCTTCTAATAGCGACTGCAAACCCGCCCAAAACTCATCGCGATATGTGGCCACATCGTCTACGCGTTCTTTGCCTAGGCGCAACACTGGGGCGTTTTCTTCGGTCGATGCCTGCTGAATAAACAACAAGGCTGGACTAACGGGCAGTTTCTGGGCATTCCAAAAGGCCGAATCGCGCACAATCGCGGCGTAAAGGAATGTCTGAAAGAAATAGTCGGCGTGGTTCTTGGTCACCTTTTCGCCCGAGAATATGTCCTCAAAAGCGGCAACTCCCGTCTGTGGTTTCCGCCCTGTCTTGTAGTCCACCACGCGGATTACCTTCCCCATACCCTCGTCCACTTCGTCCAATCGATCTACATAACCACCTATTTTCAAAGGATGTTGCTTGCCGTCTACATGTAAAAGCACGTCGTTATACACCTGTTTTTCCATTGCCAGTATGCGGAAAGGCGTCAAGGCGAGGTCCATCTGCAACAGTTTCTTCAAGTAAGAGATAATCACTCCGCGATTAATCAGCTGCAAACCATTGTATTCCGGTCGCTGATTGGTGTTAGATACCTTAAACAACTCTTCGTTAAACGCCCTATCCACAACGCGTTGCAAGGCCGACTTATCCGCAAGAAAATCTTTAATGGCGCGATCGCTAACGGTCGAATAGGCATCCATCAGCTGCTCGTAAATCAGTTGTGAGCTTTTATGGAAGATGTTGCCAAAGGTTCTGTTGTCAATATCGTCGGTTTCATCGTCACTTTCTTTCAATCCTGCCACAATGTTATAGAAGAACAATAGCTGACAACGCAAATAGCGATTGATGGCCGTTGGCGACAGCTTTTCAAGTTTTAGCATCTCTTCCATGATGCTTTGCGTTTTCCTAACGGCGTGCGGCTGCAACACATTGGGCGTTTGTCCGGCCTGTAACGATAGTCGTTCAATCTGATGGCCGCTCTCAACAAGCATTTGCAACATAAAGCGACTCATCTCTCCCGTGTGTCCGTCTTCGGTTGAATTGTTATATAATATGGTGACGTTCTTTGCCCGTTGCAACAGTCGGTGGAAGTAATAAGAATAGATAGCCACCTTGTGGTCTACGGTTGTAAGCCCGTGTGCCTTGCGTATCGAATAGGGAATAAACGAGGCATCGTTAACCCCTTTGGGCATGTTACCTTCGTTGCACGACAGCAATAGAATGTTGTCGAAATCCAAGTTACGGGTTTCTAACACGCCCATTACTTGCAAACCTACAGCAGGTTCGCCGTGGAAAGGAATGCTGGTGGCCTGCACCAGCTGTGTAATCAATCGCAACAAGGTTATCAAATCTACCGAGAGGTCGCCCGAAATAATCAACTCGTGCAAGCGGTTAAACAAGGTGTACATCCTGTATATGGCCTCTTTCATTAGGTGGTCGTTGGTTTCTTGCGTGCTTGTGCCCACACATTTCAGCAGTTGCAACATCCATTCCACCAGTCTGGCATGATACGTTTGCACGTCGGCAACGCCCTCTTCCAGATCTGCAAACAGCAAGGTTAAGCCTTCATCCGTGGCCAAGTCTTGCCTTAACGGATAATAGGTGTGATGTTCTTCGAGCGTGGCCAGCAGTTTACTGCAATTCTCCGAGAGAAAAAGGCTATACGGATGCCTAAGCACTGGCCGCACATATTGTAGCCTATAACGCCCCGAACTCTTGGTGTAGCCTGCGGTTTGCAAGGCGATGAGCGCATTGACAAACGAAAAAACGGGCGACTGCGCCAAGGGAAAGCCCGTAGTGATGTTCACGCTCTCCACCTGTGGCGGCAGACTATGCACCACGGTTTGCAGCAAATTCTCGTCGCACAACACCACGGCCGTCTTCCGTCCTGCCTGCACAAAGGCGTCGTTTTGCAGCCAATGACCCACAAAGCGCGCCTGAATGGTTTCTGTGGAGGCCGACACGAACTGCAACTTTTTCTCTTGGCGAAAGTTGTCGTATATCTCTTCATCGCGGTTAAACAGCTCGTTAGGAAAGGCATCGAGATATTGACGGATGTAATGTCCAGCCTCGTTGTTGACCCCTTCCATATAATAACGGTCGAAATCCCAATAAAACTTGGCCTTACCTGCCTTTTCCAGTCGGGCAAACAGCTTCTGTTCAACCTTCTGCAACATGTTGAACCCCACAAACACATAAGCCTCTGCATCGAAACTCACGTTCTCGTTACAGGCCACTTCACGATAAAGTGCACCCTCGTAGGCTAGCCCTTCTGCTTGCAGATGGGCGTTATACCTATTATATATGTCGCCAAAATTTTGCCATAACTGCAAGAAACGTTTCTTCAACTCCGAGTTATAATCGTCAGAGAAGTTACTGAAAAAGCGTTTCAATGCCTCTCGCTGTTCGTCGGTAAGGTACGAAACGTCGTCCAGTTCGTGAATGTTGCTCAGGTTTCTAAACACGTCTGCGGCATCGGCCAGGTTCTTGTCAATGTCGTCGAAATCGCTTAGCATCAGCATTCCCCAACCATAAAAGTGATCGAGCGTTTCGGTCGAGCCCGTGCATTGAACGTAAATGCGATAAAGGTCGCACACAAGCTTGATGTCGTCGGCCACTATTCGTTCGCTCCTATCACGAAAAAGCTGACTGATTGTGGTATAAACGGGACTCCATAACGGCCCATCTGCCATGCGTGCCAGATGTTCGTTAAGGAATAAGGATGCGCGTTTGTTGGGGAAAACAAGCGTTACGCGCGACAGGTCTGTGCCAAATTTCTTCAACAAGTCTTCGGCAACGTATTCTAAAAAAGTCTTTCTCATTTCACTTCCTCAATCTTATTACTGTAAACATACCACAGATAGCCACTTACTTGCTTATAACCCATCGTTTCTAACAAGGCCATGTAGCTGGCCACTTGTGCGTGGTGTTCTTCCTTGGGCTTGCCAAACTTAAAGTCGATAACACGCATTTCCTCGCCGTTTGTTATCACGCGGTCGGGGCGGTGGGTCACAACTGCGTTGGTAACAGGGTCTACCGATAGTATGGAACATTCGTTAAACAGTTTCCAACCATCCGAAAACCACTCTTCTACGCGCTTATCGGCAAAGCGTTTGTTCAACATTTCTATCAGTTTCTCTTGGGTTAGGTCACTATCGTATAGCACACCGTCTTGCTCCAACTGCCTTAACACGTTGGGTACATCGGCTAATGTACGTATCTGTGCAAACACCGCGTGCAGCACACGGCCCAGTTTGATGTAGTTGTTTTGTTGAGCGTTGTCGTCTTCTCCACCGATAAAGTCCGAACTTTTGTTGCTCTGTAAGAACTGGGCTTTGCTCTCGTACACCTTCACATCAAAGGTAAAGGGCGATGGAATGGTGTTAAATACGTTGTCGGATGTGCTTTTCGCCTTCTCCTCCGCCGTGTCTATGGATAAGGTTCCGTACTTAAATTCCAAGTCTTCTTCGGCTGTTGTTTCAAGCGTACTACCTGGCAACATGCCCGTTAGCTGTTCGATACATTGCCCAATAACAGCAGAACGGCTGCCCGCTTTGTCTTTTTCGCCCATCACAAAGAGGTTTCGGCCAGCCCTTGTGAACGCCACATACAGCAAGTTCATGTTGTCTACCATCGTTTGCAGGTGCTCGTGTAGGTAGTCTTTCTCGTAAACCGACCCCATTAATTGTTTGGGATAGAGGTCTACGGGCACCAGTGGCAAAGCGTTGAACGGTGGTTCGTCAGGCTGACACCATAGCGTTCCGCCCGTCCTCTCCAACTGCCAGTCGCAGAAAGGCACGATGGTATGGGCAAATTCCAGTCCTTTACTCTTATGAATGGTAAGTAACCGCACGCCGTTAAGTTCATCACTCTGTATGGCGCGGTCCTTCATGTCGTTCTCCCATTCGTCGATTACAGCGTTTAGGTCGGCCGAATTGTCCACCAAAAATTTGTTCAGCCTATCGTAGAAGGTGCAGATGTATGCGCTTTGTTCCGACAATCGTTCTAGCTGAAAAGCCTGATACACCTCTTCCACGATGTTGAATATGGGCATGGCCATTAGTTGTTGGTGGTTGTTCCAAAACTTGTTGGGCAGAAAACTGGCCACATCTGCATCGCGTTTAAGCATTTCGCGGTTGCCAATGGCATTGCCCAAGATGTGCGTTTGATAAGTGGTGGCAAGGTTAGCTTGCAGCAAACGGTCGGCAGGATTGGCCAAAACGCGCAGTGCACCCATAATAATTTGCACGGCAACAGAGGCTTGCAGCTTAAAGCCTTCGTCCGAAACCAATCGCACTTCGGGCAGATGCACCATCATATAGTCGGCAATGAGCGCGATAGAATTGTTGTTTCTTACCAATATGGCCACGTCTTTGGGCCTTGCACCTTGCTCCAACAGGTTCTTTATCGTGTGGCATATCTTGGCCAGCATACGCTGTTCGCAATCTTCCTTGTTCAGAAGGCACACCTCAACCCTACCCTTCTGCTCCTTACTAGTGGGCACCAACTGTTTCACGTCTTGGTAAGCCACCTGCATTTGCTGCGCTCCCGTTGGGCTTTTCTCCTCCAACTCGTGCTGTTCGATGGCACATGCCGCCTCGAAAAATGCGTTGTTAAAGTCAACGATGTTGCGCTCCGAGCGATAGTTGGTGGTCATTCGCTCAATTTTAAAGGCATGCGGCGAGCCTGCAAATTGCTTTTCAATCTCGTTCAGCAGTCGCCAGTCGCCCGAACGCCATCTGTATATGCTTTGTTTCACGTCGCCCACAATCAAGCTTTGCGATTGGTTGTGGCTCATACACTCTTGCAACAGCACCTTAAAATTGGCCCATTGCACCGTGCTTGTATCTTGAAACTCGTCAATCATGATGTGTTCGAGTTGTGTTCCTATCTTCTCGAAGATAAAAGGCGAGTCGCTATCGTGTATCAGGGCGTGCAAAAGGGTTTGCGTGTCGCTCAACAAAAAGCGGTTCGACTGCTCGTTAAGTTCGCGCACCTGCGTTTCTATCTTGTCCAAAAGGCGCAGTTGATCCAGGTGTCGCAAGGTAAGCTTGGCCGATTTAAGCAGTTTCAACTGCTCTTTACGCAGCTTTTCCGAGTCGTTCAAATAGTCGAACAGCACGTTTCTCACCACGGTTAAGGCATGTCCATCGCCGTTTTGCTCTTTCTTTCCCACCCAGGCGTTGGGGTCTTCAAGGGCTTCGAGCACACGCTTGGTTAGCAGTTTGTCGTCTTCTACCTGCCCATTCTTCAACTTCATGAAGTAACCGCAAACGCCCTTCTCCTTATAAGCAAAGTCGGCAACCGACAATTGGTTTTCTTCCAACAGCTGTTCAAACCCTTCGCCAATGCCAACAAGTTTGTGTTCGGCCGCTTTTGCCAATGCCCTCATGGTTTTAACGTAACTGTCAAATGCCTCTTCGTTGGCCATTAGTGCGCTCAATTGTTTTCTATTGTCTTTGTAAACATCCTTAAAGATGTTTTCGCCAAAACGTTTTATCTGTCCAATCACATTCCAACTCTTATCGTCGGCGATGTTCTGTTGGATGTATTCCATTATCCATTTCAGCACCTTGCTGTTAGGACTAAGCTCTTCTATCAGTTTGTCTACGGCTTGCTGTTCCACCTGCGTGTCGTTCAAGCCCACGTGTAGGTTAGCCGTAAGGTCTAGTTCACGCGCTAGGTTCCGCAAAACTGCTTGGAAAAAAGTGTCGATGGTTTCAACTCTAAAATAGTTGTAATTGTGTAACAGGTTGCTCAAAGCCACTCCTGCCTGTTGCGAGGCATGTTCTGGGGTGATGTCTAGCTCGCTTGTCACCTTGTCTAGATAGCCTTTGGAACTGGGCAAAAGTTTCCAAATGCCATAAAGTTGGCTCAAAATGCGCAACTTCATCTCTTCGGTGGCCTTGTTGGTAAACGTAACGGCAAGTATGTTTCGGTAGCTATGCGGATTGTTCAGCAGTATTTTGATGTAGTTCACGGCCAAAGTGAACGTCTTTCCGCTACCTGCGCTTGCCTTATAAACGGTTAATGGGGTATGCATGGTGTTATATGTTTTCTTGGGGAATATAAAGTTTGCGATGTTTTCTCTACCAATGTCTGAACAGTTCAAATCCGAATTTCAAGCCAAAGCCGTCGAATTTCCAATTGCGATTTGAGACGAATGCACCAATACTAAAAAGTCTTGTGGTAAAGCCATAGCCGCATTCGAGGTATGGGTGCAAGGACTTAACGCTCAGTGCACTTACATAGATACGTTCCATCTCTATGTAATGCCCCACCAAGGGCAGCCAACTCACGGCCAATAACGGTGTTTCGTAAGTGAAATTACCGCGCACATAATAGTTCGAGGCATTGTACCAGCTTGCGTTAAGCAGTTCGAATTCACCCGTCCAACCATCGTTCCACCCTCCTGGGATGGTGTTCTCGCGAAAGTTGGAGTAGTCTAGGAAGTAAGAAGAACGTCCCTTTTGCGTATAAAACCCTGTGCCAAGGCGCATGGATAAGGCGCGAAGTCGGGACAGGCGAAGAAGGTATTGCCCATCTATTTCCCATCGTTCGTAAGAGATGTTCGACTTAAACGCATGGGGTAAGCTACGTTCGTAGTCGATGGTGAATATCGGCCCTTTCCATCCCCACGGGCGTATAGACAGTTCGAAGGAGGGGGCGAAAGACCGAAAGACCACAGGGAAAGCCAATAACTCGAAGGCCGAGGGGTCTAATGGTTTGCGCTTGTGGAACACGAAACCAACACGCAAGCCCCATTTTGAGGAGAAATCGATGTTGGTATCGAACTTCATATAGCGGTCGGTAAATTGATATAAGTCCTTACCACTGTCGAAAAACTTGTTTAATAGCGACTCCGACAAGCGGTCGGCGATGGTTGAACTGTATATGCGGTTGCCTGTACTCAGTTCGAATCGCGAGTAAAAGTTGCGTTCGCGGTTGTAATAAAACACCAATGGCGCATAAAAAGTAACGCGTTTCTCGCGAAAGAAATAGCCTGCCTTGAACTGAACGAACAATGATGTGCGCGGACCGAAGGTGTAACCCAACCTAAAATCGTTCATATAAGTAAACCCACGACTGGGCGAATACTCCATATAAAAGGGGTCGAAGGGGGCGTTTAGGCGGAAATAACCTTGATTAGACTTACCAAAGTCGCTGCCAATGCGGTCTACCAAATAGTCGCCAAGCTTGCGCCAGAACATGCCATGTGGCCTAACGGGTTGCGTTCTCACCGTGTCTTGGCGTATGTCAGCCAAAAATACGGGCTGAAATATTTCTCTTTCAATGCGTGTAAGGCTATCTTTGCGTAGCAAATTGATGGTGAATGCAGGCTTGTTGGGGTACACTTTCGCGCTGTCTATGTGCGAAAGGTCGTAGTTAACGCGGTAAGTAGCCGCCATTTGGTTGCCCATAAACTTAAAAGTGGTGCGCAAGATACAGCTTTTCACCGCCAGTTTATCGTGTTCTTTGTCGCCCGTGTCGGTGTCTAACTCAAAGCGCAACATGTCGTATTCGCCTTCGGCATGGCAGGTTATCACCCTACCCGTGCGCCTATCTATGATGGCATTGCCCTTAACCAGCTGAGTATTGTCTACCTTGGGTTTGAAACTTAGCAACACAAGACTGTCTGTTTGCGACAAAAACCTTAATTGGTAAAACATCTTGTTGTGCCTATTGAAGGGCGACAAGAGAAACTTGTCTACCAATGTAACGTCGTAAAGCTTAGGCGAAAGATACTTAATGGCAGGCGGAAGGATGTTCTCGCTGTGAGGAAGTGTGGTGTACGAAACCAGCGTTTGCGTGTTGTGCCCCGCATTTTTGTTATACGTATGCCTTCTTATACTCTCGCCCATAAAGTGTCGTTTGCCACTTCGAGCCAAATCGAACAGGTTTGGCACAGCCATTAACAAGATGTTTTTACGACGAATGTCGATGGTATAACGTGTGTACGAATAGTAGGTGGTGTCGATGGGGCGTGCGTAACAACTGTCGGCGTAGCGATAAATGCGGTTCAGCAACAGGGTGTCTGTTGCTGTCCAAGTCTTGCTTTGGGCCGAAACGCCAATGCACATACCGCAAACAATGATTACATGCCGCATTTTCATTAATGGCAAAGTTAGCGAAAATCAATGAAATAACGCTGAATTTAAAGGTGAAAAAGTGGTTTAAAGGTGGTTTAAAGGTGAAAGGGTGAAAAAGTGAAAAGGTGAAAAGATGGCTGCGCCTATTAACTTGTTAACCCGTTAGCTGATCAACTTGTTAACTTGTCGACTTGACATCTAGTTAACTTGTCAACTCATCAACTTGTCAACTCGTTAACTGGTCAACTCGTCAACTCATCAACTCATCAATTTGTCAACTGGTTAACTGGTCAACTGGTCAACTCGGTGACTCGTACCCTCGTCAACCATTGTAATCTTTTCGGTATAAATTTTAACATTATGAGTGACTTTTTTGCCAGCGACTGCCCATCTTGCCGCAAAAAATCGATTCTCGCGAAGGTTGGTTTTGCAAAAAGGGATTAGGATGTGAATGCGGTAAAATGAATTTTTATTTAAAGAAGTCGTCATTTACACCAACTTTTGGGCTATTTATAGCAAAATGTAG
>NZ_KV815098.1:9073-33631 GCF_001814145.1 Prevotella sp. HMSC073D09
CAGTGCGTTTTGATGCTAAATGCAAGGTAAAATGCCGCTAAACGCAGTGCAAAATGCTGCTAAATGTGAGCCGAAAAGCATAAAAATACACTCAAATGGCATAAATAAAACCTCTTCGAACCATTAAAATATGGCTCAAAGGGGCAAAATAGGCATTAAAAAGTGGGGTTTTAGGGGCTAAAAGTGGGTAATTGGGCTTGAAAAATTACGAGCCTGCAACCAAACTAGAAAGGCAAAATGGTGCAAAATGAAGGCAACATGCTTAAAAATGGACCGAAAAAGGATTCGACAAAACTGAAAATAGGGGCAAAATGTATGCTTAAGAGCATTTGTTTCTTCTAGAATGATGTGCCACACAGAGTGTGTTTTGTAAAATAATAGCAACATATTTAACAAAAAGAAATGACTGAAATATAGTTTGAAAGCGATGCTCATCGAGCGGATTGAGGATAAAGGGTGTGCGTAGTAGTACATGTTGGCCTTGTTTTCTTCACTAAGCAGGGTAAAATCAGTATGAAAACGAAAAAACAACTTGTTTTGCGTACAATACGAACTTTTATGCTTAACTTTGTAAAAACATTCAACTTAATCTATCCATGAAGATACGTTATGTGGTATTTTTGCTCGTTATGATATGCTTTCTCCCATCGGTGGCACAAAATGAAACAAGATGGGAGGAATATTATCAGCGGTGGTTGGAGAACAATGAGCAGATGGAAGAGACCAATGCCGATGCGTATGAAACCTTATCCGACTTGCAAACACATCCCTTAAACCTAAATACCGCCACGCGCGAAGACCTAGAACGCCTGCCTTTTCTCTCGGCACAGCAGGTGGAAGGCATCTGCGAATACCTTTATCACTATGCACCCGTGCGCTCGCTTTCCGAGTTGGCGTTGATAGAAACTATTGATTATGATACGCGACTGTTGTTGCAATGCTTTGTTTACGTGGACGACAACAAGCGTCAAACCTTCCCCACCCTACGCAACATCATCAAGTATGGCAAACACGAAGTGGCGGGCGAAGTGAAATTTCCCTTAACGGGGGAGTCGTCTGCAAGCAAAAAGCATTTGGGTTACGATGTTCGGCATTGGCTAAGATATGATTTTCACCTTGGCGAATACGTCAAGGCTGGGCTATTGGCATCGCAAGATGCAGGCGAACCCTTTTTCAGTAATCGCAACAAAGGGGGCTACGACTTTTATTCTTTCTATCTGTTGGTGCGCAAACTTGGCAGAATTAAGGCTGCAACCGTGGGACGTTATCGCCTTCGTTTCGGCATGGGTCTGGTGATAAACAACGACTATGGCTTTGGTAAACAGGCATCGCTAGCCACATTAGGCAGAACAACGGGGCACGTTCGGGGGCATTCGTCGCGGTGGGAAGGCAATTATTTGCAAGGCGCGGCAGCCACAGTGAACCTCGCTAAGGGGCTAGACCTATCGTTATTTGGTTCGTATAGGCATATCGACACAACCCCAACGAAAGACGGAAACGCCATAAAAACGATATTGAAGACAGGCTATCACCGCACCAAAACCGAACTGGCGCACAAACACAACGCCTTACAAGGCGTGGCAGGCACAAACTTGAACTTCTTACACAATGGGTTTCACATCGGATTAACGGCACTGTACACCGCATTTAACCACGAACTGCGCCCCGATACAGCACAAAGGTTCCGCAAATTTGCTGCCCGTGGCCGACAATTCTTTAATGTGGGCATTGATTATGGCTATCTAAGCAGGCGGCTAACGATAGCAGGCGAAACGGCAATAGACAAAAATCAGGCACTTGCCACCATTAATATGGTCACCGTCTGCCTATCGTCGAGATTGGATTTAAGGCTTGTTCAGCGTTTTTATTCCTATCGTTATCAAGCACTTTTGGCGCAAAGTTTTAGCGAAGGAGGACGCGTAAACAATGAAAGCGGCTTGTACGTTGGTGCTAATTGGCAACCGGCACAAGGTTGGTTGATAAGTGCTTATAGCGATTATGCTTATTTTCCGCAGCCCCGTTATCGGGTGTCCACCGCATCGACAGCGTGGGACAACATGCTTACCGCCACTTTTGCACGCGGAAATGCAACCTGGACAGCACGTTACCGGTTTAAAATTAAACAAGAGAATGCGGCTGGTAGCCACCAGGTTATCGATAAGAAGGAGAATCGTTGCCGACTGGCCTACAGCCTAACTGCGGATAATTGGCATGCCAAGATACAGGCCGACGGCGTAATGATACAAGGTAATGGCCTTAAAAGCGGATGGATGACTAGCCTTTGCGGTGGCTGGCAATCGGTCAAAACAAAGCTAGATGCTGTTGTTGGCTATTTCAACACGAACAGTTTCGACACAAGAATTTATACCTACGAACGTGGATTGCGTTATAATTTCCTTTTTCCCTCGTTCTTTGGTAGGGGCTATCGGGCTGCATTGTTGGGACGAGTGGCGATAAACAGCCACCTGCTGCTCTTGGCCAAGCTGGGTTTTACGCACCGCTTTTATATTCCGAAGGCTAGACCTAACGCCCTTTCCACCACACAGAAAGACCAGGCAGATGCCGACTTGCAACTTATTTGGAAACTATAATTGGGGCTAGACATCTTTTCCATAGCTTATAAGTTGGCGAACGATGAAGGCTTTTGGTGCATTTCGCATGCGAAGAACAGGCCTTTTGCTGTGCACATGGTACATCGATACGGCATTTATGGCACGGCAATATAACGCAATGTCAAAAATTAATCCTATCTTTGCAGCAGGCAAGTGCGATGAGTTCATTTTGTTCGGCAGTTGATGGTGTGCCAGAGATATGGAAACAACATTGACATTGCAAAGCCTTGTTGACACGAACTTTTAAACAGAGAACGATATGAAAGAAAAACTGACGGAAGGGTGTATCATGCTGGTCTTTATCGCCTTTGTTGTCTTGGGCAGCACAATGGCCGTTGAAATGTTCCAGCAGGGCGCGTGGGTTAAGGGCATAATTTGCGTGTTGGGTGCACTGTTTTTCGGTTTCCCATTGTTTGGCCTGTTTCTCCCCTCTGCGGAACCAGATACGATAACGTTACCGTTTGTGCCACGAGTAGATTTGCCTACGGATAAAGACTCGTTACGTGAACTTGCGAAAATGCTTGCTGGCGAAGAAGTGGACGTGATGCAGACTGTCGAGGAACTCCTTGAGTCGCCCGAAGCTTTCTATTCAGCACAGATTACGCGTGACGGGTGGTACAATGACGCGTATGTCGAGACATGGGATTTGTATCATGACCAGCCAGACGTGTTGTGCAGCGAGGGGCTGCTCTTCGTGTTGGTAGAGGCAGAAGTCATTGCTATGTTTGACTGGAAAGAGGGGCTGGAAGAGTTTGTATGGCAGACGACAGACTTGAGACGGGCGCAGGCAAATAACTTGCCCGTGCCGCAGGAGCACTTTGATGAGCAGGCAGATATACCTCATTGGTGCAACGCACTCAACGAGCTTTGGCAGCCGTTGGGTTATAACGCGATATTAATCGACAGAGAAAGCGACGAATATGTTGTGGCTGTTGTGCCGTACACCCCGTCTCCTCAAATTGATGATATTCCATGCACAACACAAAGTTGATTAATCTTGTGGAGATTTCGCCCCCTTTCTCTTTAATATAGCTACTGAAATCTTTTGTCTCGTCGAGGCACTCAACACCTTTACGGTTGCGTTCCGCTCAGGTGTTTTTCATAGTTGTCTATTAACAAAAGAGACCTTTTGCATTTCTTATGTGTGAACATTTATGCCTCGTTCGTAGGGTATTTTAATTAGATTTTGTACTTTTGCAATTCGGCTATAAATGTTTAAACAGATGAGAAAAGTATTATTTATGCTCCTAACAGGTTTAAGTCTTTCCCAATATACGCAGGCTCAGAATGTAGAAATCAAGGTAATACAGACGAGCGACGTACACGGAAGCTTCTTTCCTTACGACTTTATCAACCGCCGCGACAAGAAAGGCTCGTTGGCCAGAGTGAGTTCGTATGTAAACGAAATGCGCAAGAAGTATGGCAAGAACGTTATCTTGCTCGACAACGGCGACATTCTTCAAGGTCAACCCACATGTTACTATTGCAACTTTGTTAAGCCCACGATGCCCAACTTGGCCGCATCGGTGGTGAACTACATGGGGTATGATGCGCAAACGGTGGGCAACCATGACATCGAAACGGGGC
Source organism: Prevotella sp. HMSC073D09 (assembly GCF_001814145.1). Lineage (NCBI taxonomy): Bacteria > Pseudomonadati > Bacteroidota > Bacteroidia > Bacteroidales > Prevotellaceae > Prevotella > Prevotella sp. HMSC073D09. The sequence goes on from NZ_KV815098.1 coordinate 13,273, forward strand.
ATCCCGTATATGATAAATGGATTAAAGAGGTAAAGTGCCCTATCTTGGGAGCCAACATCATCGACACCCGAACAAACAAACCTTATGTTCACCCTTATACCATCATTAAGCGCGATGGTGTGAAGGTGGCCGTACTGGGATTGCTAACGCCAGCCATCCCCAATTGGTTAAAGGAGAGTTTGTGGACGGGTTTGCGGTTCGACAACATGGTTAAATCGGCCAAGTATTGGGTGAAACACATCCAAACAAAAGAAAAACCCGATGTTATCATCGGCCTTTTCCATAGTGGGCGCGAAGGCGGAATACACACACCAGAGTATGATGAGGACGCTTCGCTGACGGTAGCACGCGAAGTGGAGGGGTTCGACATCATTCTTTTCGGACACGACCACACCCGTTACGCTGGTTGGGTAAAGAGCAATGCAGGCAAAGACGTGTTGTGCCTCGACCCTTCGTGCGATGCTTACATGGTGAGCGATGCTACTATCAGCATACGCAAGGCAAAGGGCAAGGTGGTGAGCAAGAAAATAACGGGCGACGTGATAGACATCACAGGGCAGCCCATCGACGAGAAGTATGTGCAACACTTCAAAGCCGACATTGATAGTGTAAATGCTTTTGTGAACAGAAAGATTGGGCGCTTTGAAAACACCATTTACACACGCGACTGCTATTTTGGCAGTGCAGCCTTCACCGACTTTATTCACGACCTGCAATTAAAGATAACGGGAGCCGACATTTCGTTTAATGCTCCGCTATCGTTTGACGCACGTATCAACAAGGGCGACGTGTATGTGAGCGACATGTTCAACCTATATAAATACGAAAATCAAATATATGTGCTTAAAATGACGGGCAAAGAGATACGCAACCATTTGGAAATGAGTTACGACCTGTGGGTAAATACGATGAAATCGCCCGACGACCACATCATGCAGATAAGCGAATGGGCCAAGCAAGACCGTCAACGGTTTGGCTTTAAGAATCTGGCATTTAACTTCGATAGTGCGGCCGGCATCATCTACGAGGTGGATGTAACCAAGCCCGATGGACAAAAGGTGAGGATATTAAGCATGGCCGACGGCACGCCGTTCGACGAAAACCGCTGGTATAAGGTGGCTATGAACAGCTATCGAGGCAATGGCGGTGGCGAATTGCTTACCAAGGGGGCAGGCATTCCGCGCGCAGAGTTGAAGAGCAGGATTGTATTTGAGAGCGAGAAAGACCAGCGTTTCTACCTGATGAACGAGATTGAGAAGGCCGGTGTGATGAATCCGCAGGCACATAACAATTGGAAGTTCGTGCCAGAAGAATGGACCAAACCAGCCATAGAGCGAGACAGAAAACTGATTTTCGGTAATTAAAACGAAACGTTAAAAACGAGTCTTACACATTATTATATATAGGCAAACCCCACAAGCGTGCTGCAAATGCCGCATACTTTGTGTGTACGCTTGCAGGGGTTGCCCTTTAATTGAAAACCAATGAAAAGCCTGTGGTTTGTATTTAAGCAATCGGAACTGCTGCTCGAACAGCTTGATGACCATACGTTCGGCATTCCCTTATCAGACAATCCGCCAACAGCCATCAATGCGCAGCAGAATGTACATGAGATGGAATGCACACCCGAAGGAATTGCCGTAAAGACATACGCAATAGACGACGCGACAACCATTCCCGACACTTGTACCTTCTGCGATTTAAGGCAGTCGTATTATAAACTCCCAAACAATCTCTATCTCATGGCAGGGAAGTGCCGAGAGATAAATTATTGGGATGCACAAACAAAGTTCTGTGGCGTATGTGGCGGTGCGATGAAGTTGCACACCAACATTTCTAAACGCTGCACAAGCTGTGGAAACGAAGTCTGGCCACAGTTGGCTACGGCTATTATTGTGTTGATATATAAGGGCGACGAGGTGTTGTTGGTGCATGCCAAGAACTTTAAAGGCAACTTCTTTGGCCTGATTGCAGGTTTTGTAGAGACAGGCGAATCGCTCGAAGAGGCCGTAGTGCGTGAAGTGAGAGAAGAAACTGGGTTGGAAATAGATTCGCTGCGCTACTTCGGCAGTCAGCCTTGGCCCTACCCCATTGGGCTGATGGCTGGTTTTACGGCGCGATATAAAAGCGGAAACCTCCGCTTACAAGAAGAGGAACTGTCGGCTGGCGGATGGTTTCATCGTGAAAGACTTCCGCAAATACCCGAAAAACTAAGTCTTGCACGCAAGCTGATAGACCATTGGTTGGAACAATTCGGCCAATAACCAGCAAGCAAGATGTGGCCTAAACGAGGGCTTTCATCCCAAAGTAACACGCCACAAGCGACAAGAAAACGCGCCATTCAACTATGCTATCCCAAGAAATTGTAGTAACTTTGCATGGCATTTTTTCAATTGTTGCAACATATTATACATCTGCATATAAATGGATAACCACAAGATTCCACTTCTGGGGCATACGCTCGACGAGCTGAAAGCCATTGCCGTAGACAACGGTCTGCCTGCATTTGCAGGCAAGCAGATGGCTGTTTGGCTATATGACAAGCATGTGGACACCATCGAAGAGATGACAAACATCTCAAAATCAAATAGGGAAAAGCTAGCACAACGCTACGAAATAGGTGCCGCGAAGTTTATCGATGCACAATATTCTAAGGATGGAACCATAAAATATCTGTTCCCAACAGAGAGCGGTAAGTTTGTGGAAACCGTGTATATACCCGACCGCGACCGCGCCACGCTGTGCGTTTCGTGTCAAGTGGGCTGCAAAATGAACTGCCTTTTTTGTCAAACAGGCAAGCAAGGCTTTGAGGGAAACCTAACAGCCAAAGACATTCTCAACCAAATTTACGCCCTACCCGAACGGCAAAAGCTGACCAACATCGTGTTTATGGGTCAGGGAGAGCCGATGGACAACCTAGATAATGTACTGAAAGTAACGCAAATACTAACGGCCGATTATGGTTATGCTTGGAGTCCGAAACGTATAACGGTAAGTAGTGTTGGCGTAAAAGGTAAACTCAAACGCTTTCTCGACGAAAGCGATTGCCATGTGGCCATTAGCATGCACACACCCATACCCGAACAGCGTGCTAGCATCATGCCTGCCGAAAAAGGCCTGTCGATAGAAGAGATTGTTGAGCTTTTAAAGCAATACGACTTCACTCACCAGCGTCGGCTTTCTTTCGAATACATCATGTTTGGCGGCTTAAACGACACGCCACTTCATGCACGTCAGTTGGTTAAGCTTGTAGAAGGACTGGATTGTAGGGTGAACCTCATCCGTTTTCACCAAATACCCAATGTAAACTTGAACAATTCGGACGAGAAACGCATGGAGACATTTAGGGATTATCTTACCAACCACGGCGTGTTTACCACCATCAGAGCCAGCAGAGGACAAGATATATTTGCCGCTTGCGGACTTCTCAGCACCGCTAAAAAGATTGCAGGCAGAGAAAACAGCGGCGAACACCAATAAATAAAGAACAAAGTAAAAACCTATGGACGACAATAAACTTCGTATAGCCATAACCCAAGGCGATGCTAACGGCATTGGCATGGAACTTATTTTCAAGACCTTTGCCTCGCCAGAGATGTTCGAACTTTGCACACCCATCATCTATGGGTCGCCCAAAGTAGCTGCTTATCATAAGAAGGCACTTAACCTTGATGTGAATTTCAGTATCATTCAGCATGCTTCTGAGGCCAAACCCGAACGGCTTAACTTGCTAGCCGTTTCGGACGAAGAGGTAAAGATTGAGTTTGGAGCACCCAGTGAGGCTGCCGCTGCCTTAGCACGCAAAGCCATAGACAGGGCTGTTGCCGACTGTAAGGCAGGCATTGTAAACGCCATTGTAAACGCCCCGATAAGCGAAAAACATTTCTTCGCCGCCCAAGAACACCCCACTGGCTTGTCGCAATACATGGCCAAGCAACTGGGCGAAACGAATGATACGTTAGAAATGTCGCTCAACGAATGTTTGCGCATCACTACCCTTTCGGGCGAATTGGCCATAAAAGACGTGGCTAACGAAATAACGAAAGAACGGATTGAAAGCACGGTGCGCCTATTGCACAACTCGTTGCGCCGCGATTTCATGATTTCCATACCACGAGTAGCAGTCTTGGCACTTAACCCAACACTGGAAGACCAGCCTTGTAAGGAAGAACAAGAGGTGATAGCACCAGCCATCAAGCAACTTATTGCCGAGGGATACACGGCCTTTGGTCCTTATCAAGCCGACAGTTTCTTTGGCAATAGAGAGTTCGACACATTCGATGGCGTGCTAGCCATGTATCACGACCAAGCCATGATTCCCTTTAAAGCCCTTTCGTGCGAGGGTGGCGTAAGGCTTATCACAGGACTTTCTGCCGTCGTTACCTCAACCGATGATGAGGCGTTAGACGTAAAGGCTGGGCAAGGCGTAAGCAACGAAATGGCTTTTAGGCATGCTATCTACTTGGCCTTAGATGTATTTAGGAACAGGAAAGCATACGACCAGCCTTATAAGAACCCACTGAAAAAGCTCTATCACGAGAAAAGAGACGAGAGCGACAAGGTGCGTTTCAACGTGACGAAAAAGAAAGAGGGCAACGAAGAGCAGCAACCTAAATAAAAAGGGATGAAGAAGAAATATCAAAACGGCTTTTTCATCTTTGGCTTGGTGCTGCTCGGCATCATGGTAACGCAACTAGACTTTGCTGAGGTATGGCGTGGATTAAAACACACCGGCTATTGGTTCTTTGCTGTTTTGGCTCTTTGGATGGCGTTGTACGTACTCAACACCTCGGCATGGTACATCATTATCAAAGCCGGACAAGGACAAGAAACGGTGCATCCAACTACAAACAACAGCCGCATTAACTTTTGGTGGCTGTACAAAGTTACAGTTTCGGGCTTTGCCTTAAACTACGCTACACCTGGTGGGTTAATGGGTGGAGAGCCCTATCGCATCATGTCGCTTGCGCCAAAGATAGGTACCGAGCGGGCATCCTCTTCGGTTATACTCTACGCCATGACCCACATTTTCAGCCATTTTTGGTTCTGGCTTGCCTCCATAGCCTTATTTTTCCTCACCCAACCACTCACATTGGGCCACCTCACCATTGTTCTGGCTAGCTTGGTGTTTTGCTTTTTGGGGCTTTGGTTCTTCATGGTAGGCTACCGCAAAGGGCTTGCGTTCAGGGCAATGCGCCTACTTTGCCACATACCATTTGTTAAACGGTGGGCATTATCGTTTATCGAGAGAAACAAAAAGCAGCTAGACACAGTAGACCAGCAGATTTCTGCGTTGCACAAACAAAACCGTACCACCTTTGTTACGGCCGTATTGCTGGAACTAAGTTGCCGCATCATCTCTGCACTAGAAATTTATTTCATCCTCTTAGTCATCATGCCCGATGTCAATTACGTACAATGTATACTGATATTGGCCTTTACCAGCCTTTTCGCCAACCTGCTTTTTTTCATTCCTTTGCAGTTAGGCGGACGCGAAGGAGGTTTCCTCATGTCGGCTTCGGGGCTGGGTATATCATCTAGTTCGGGCATATTTGTTGCATTGATTGTACGTGTAAGGGAACTGATATTTACAGGCTTAGGACTTCTTTTAATTAAGTTCGACCGCTCTACACCCAATGCCGACCTGCAAAAATAGATTTATTTGCAAAGTCGTTGTCAACTCCTTAGTAGCCTGATTTCGTGCTTTTTAACGATTATAAAACCCGAAATGAATGTGCACAAACTTATAGGCACTTGAAGATTTAAAGGCATTAAACGCACAGAAACTTACAAGCTAACAGGCATAGAAACTTAAAACAATAATGCCGAATTTCGTTAATCTTCTATATTTCTGCCCTTTCTTCGGCTATTTTTTCGTAACTTTGTTGCTCCTATGAATACGACGGAACTACAAAAGATAAAACAACGGTATAACATTGTGGGCAACTGCGATGCCCTGAACCATGCCTTAGACGTTGCCATGCAGGTTGCGCCAACAGATTTGTCGGTACTAATCATAGGCGAAAGCGGTGTAGGAAAGGAGATTATTCCACGCGTTATTCACGACAACTCACCCAGAAAACGCGAGAAGTATTTCGCGATTAACTGCGGTTCGATACCCGAAGGCACCATCGACAGCGAACTTTTCGGTCACGAAAAGGGTTCGTTCACGGGTGCTATTGGCGAAAGCGAGGGCTATTTTGGCGTTGCCAACAATGGAACGATATTCCTCGACGAGGTGGGCGAGCTGCCTATGGCCACACAAGCAAGGCTTCTTCGCGTGCTTGAAACGGGCGAATACATCAGGGTTGGCGGTCAGCGCATCATGAAAACCAACGTGCGCATCGTAGCCGCAACCAATGTGAACATGCGAAAAGCCATCAGCGAAGGGCGATTTAGGGAAGACTTGTTCTATCGACTGAACACCATTCCCATACAAATGCCACCTTTACGCGACCGCGGAAACGACGTTATCTTGCTTTTCCGCCTTTTCGCCATGCAGATGGCAGAGAAGTATAAGCTGCCCAAAATATCTTTAACGGAAGACGCTAAGGCCTTGATGCTGAAATATAAGTGGCCAGGAAACGTGCGTCAACTTAAAAACATCACTGAACAAATATCCATTTTAAGTCGCGAACGCGAGATAGATGCCACGCACTTGCAGAAGTTCATCCCACAAGACCCGGAGAGCACGCAGCTTGCGCCCGTATCTTCTACAGGTTCACACTCGTATGAAAGCGAACGCGAGTTGCTCTATAAGATACTCTACGAGCTTCGGGGCAACGTGAGCGACCTACGCAGAGAGGTGTCGGGACTGAAAAAAAAACTGGACGACGGTGTTGCCTTAGGTACAGAATTGCCTGGTTACTCTTCGTCTATCGCCGCATTGAACACGAAGAATTACGACACATCCCCCACCCTAGCCGCCATCCATTCGCCACAACAAGCACCCCTTACAAATGGGTTTGTTGAGGCCGAAGAGATAAACGAGGCCGACAACGAAAGCCTAAACCTAAACGACTTAGGCCGGCAAATGGTGGAGAAAGCACTTGAAAGGAACGGAGGAAACAGGAAAAAAGCTGCCATAGAGCTTGGCATATCAGACCGAACATTGTATAGGAGAATAAAGCAGTATGGATTGGAAAGCAGTAAATAGGCTGGCATTAACGCTCGTACTCGGCACTTGCGTGCTGTGGGCATGCTCCGTTTCGTACAAGTTTAACGGAGCCAGCATTGATTACAGCAAGACGAAAACCATACAGATTGCCGAATTTCCCAACCGAAGCAGCTACGTGTGGGGACCTATGGCACCCATGTTCAACAACCAATTGAAGGACATCTTTGCCAACCATACACGCCTAACGCAGGTTAAACGAAATGGCGACTTGCGTATAGACGGCGAAATTCTGCAATATTCGCAGCGCAACAAGTCGGTGTCGAGCGAAGGATATTCGGCACAAACGGAACTTTCCATGACGGTTAACGTGCGTTTCACCAACACAAAGAACCAGAAGGAGAACTTTGAACGCCAGTTCACCGCTAGCGCGACATACGAAACAACCTTGCCTTTAAGTGCCGTACAAGAGCGATTGGTGAGGGAAATGGTGAAAGACCTAACAGACCAAATATTCAATGCCACCGTGGCTAATTGGTAAAGCCACAGAACTAACCAACGCAAATGATGAATTTAACGCAACTTATCAATCATCCCGAAGTGCTAGACAAGGAGACGCTCTACGATCTCCGAAGCATCGTTGCGCTACATCCGTATTATCAGCCAGCCAGGTTGATGATGCTGCAAAACCTTTATATTCTGCACGACCCCACTTTCGACGAGGAGCTTAGGCGCGCATCGGTATATCTCACCAACCGCAATGTGGTGTTCGAGATGATTGAAGCCTCACACTATAAGCTCAAAACCGAAGACCGCCGAACAACGCGGCAAGAGCAGACCGACGGCAACGAGAGTCGCACAATATCGCTTATCGACAATTTCTTAGACTCGTTGCCCGAAGACAAAGAGCAGGAAACGCAGAAAAGTCGGCGCAAACCTACACCTGCTGATGCCGCAATAGACTATGTGTCTTATTTGCTCGAAATAGAGTCGGAAGAACAGGAAAAGCCCCAAGAGACTCCACAACTGAAAGGGCAAATGCTCATAGACAACTTCATTTTTAATGAAGGAGGGAAGATACAGCTGAAAGACGAACCCGAATTTACGCCCGTTGTAGAAGACAATACGACAACTACAACGGCGGCGGAAGGTGATGGATATTTCACAGAAACATTGGCAAAGATATACATACGACAAGGAAAATTTGAGAAGGCGCTTGAAATTATTAGGCGACTAAATTTGAATTATCCAAAAAAAAATGTTTACTTTGCAGACCAAATACGTTTCTTAGAGAAATTGATAATAAATAACAAAAACAAATAGAAAAGTGATTTTTATCCTTTTTGTAGTAGTTGTCGTCATAGCTGCCCTGCTAACAGTTGGCAATGAATAACAAAAGATAGATAATAAAATAAATAACAAAAACAAATAGAAAATGATTTACAGTCTTTTTGTAGTACTTATCGTCATCGCAGCAGTGCTGATGATTGCCATTGTACTCATTCAAGAGTCGAAAGGTGGAGGCCTTTCGTCGCAATTCTCTTCGTCAAACTCTATAATGGGTGTACGTAAAACAACCGATGTTGTTGAGAAAACCACATGGGGATTGGCTATCGCTATGGTTGTGTTTAGCGTTGTGTGTGCATACGTTGCGCCCAAATCGTTGGCTGAAACGAGCGTTCTCGAAAAATCAGCAACTGAAACGCAGACCACAAACCCCAACACCACACCTGGTTTTGGCGCAGGTTCGCAAGCCCCTGCTGCACCAAGCACGCCTGCTCCTGCTACACCAGTGAAGAAATAATAGGAAACAAAAGCAGCATACGTTTCTATAACGTAGCTGCCCTATTCGTTAGAACTCCCATTGACGGCCATGTTGTCAATGGGAGTTCTACTTTTTTAGGGAGTTATACTTTTAGGTTGACAACAATACGACAGACGTTAGAACATTCTGTGCGAGACGAATACGGAACAATGCGACCATTAAAATTAAACGAGTCAACCTAACGCCAAGCCCCCCATTTTAAAGCTAATTCTAAAACAACGTGGAATTGCAGAACCAGCCTTAAATAGGCTGTAATAATCCGCAAGTGCGGATTATACAGCAACAAGAAACCTTCGTTTGATCCTAAACAGGGGTCAACAACAGGCTAAACCCCATAGGGTGCCAGCCCAATTTTGTGTCTATTTCGTTTCCAACAATATTTTCTTCTTGCCTTGGCGCGCCTCAAAATATGGGTATTCGTCGCGCAAACAGATGTCATCGTAAACAAAATCTGCCACAACAGTATCGTTACCATCGGGCAAAATAAGTCCCATCTTACCATCTTTCTGCGCAATAATGGGCATTAAGCACAAATCGTCTACATACGTATAGCAACGGCGTAAGAAGTCGTACTTGGGCGAAACAAGCACATTTCCGTCGCCATCATTAATGCCAAACTTGCCATCTACCTCCACAACTTCGTGATAGCGCAGGTATTTCGACTTGATGCGATTAAGGTAATACACCATTTTTCGCCTATTGTTAACCAACGTTAGTAAATAATCGAACGTGTCGCAGTAGTTAGCCATAGCTCTTGTTAGCACGATTTTGAAGTCGAGTCCGCTCGTAACTTTCCTGTTAAGGTCGATATATCTGGCAATGGCCACTTCCTTTTCAGGTATCGACAACGTGGAAAGCTGTGCCTCAAACTTGTTCATGATGTCCTTGCTACCCGACATTCCTTTTATATATCGATGAATTTGGCGGCCCATTTCATCACAGACAAATTTGTCAATACGTTCCTCTTCGATTGGGTCTACATACGTTGCTTCGAAGTTTTCAAGTGTAATTCGTTCCATGATTATCTCCTTTTTCACAAAGGTATCACATTTATTTAGGTTTCCCAACGGATTAAACATTTTTTAATGATAAAGATATCAAGATACACTGGTCATCATTGTTCGCAAAATGAACAGCAAAAGAAACACACGATGTGAACCTCGTTCACAGACTTATAATGAAGTGGGCTGACTTTTAATATCTCTGTAAATTGAGGGGGTGAGTTTCTCATCTTAGTGGTGCCAACACAAGATAAACACCCCTTTTATATACTAAGTGCAGCACACAATTAACTCACTGGCCTACAAAATCACGAAAACCCAACAACTCCCAAACACATCAACTCATCAATTTTCAAACTCAAGAATTGATAACCCCATCAACTTAGAAGCCCATCAACTCATAAGCCCACAAAACCATCAACTCACAAGCTCAACAACTCATAAGCTCAAAAAAATCAACTCACAAAATCATCAACTTACAAACTCAACTTCTCATGAACTTACAAACTCATCAATTGACAAACTCAACAACTCACCAACCCATCAACTCGAAATCTTAAATTATTATTTTTTATTTTACAACACCACGCTATTTCTCATTCCATTCTAGGCAAAACATTAGCCCAAAAGTAGGCAAATTGCCACTATTTCTAACCTTTCGCGCCTTTCTTCTTGTCTATTTTTAAGAATACGAAGTGCATTTTGCCCCATTTTGCCTTTCTAGTTTGGTTGCTGGCCCAGATTTTTTTAAGCCCAATTACCCGCTTTTACCCCCCTAAAACCCACTTTTTAGCTGCCATTTTGCCCTTTCTAGCCCTGTTTTTAATGGTTCGGGAGGCTTTTATCTATTGCATTGCAGTGTATATTTATGCTTTTTGCCTCGCATTTTGCACCATTTCGCACTGCATTTTGCACCATTTTGCACTGCATTTTGCACCATTTTGCACTGCGTTTAGCGGCAAAACGCACTGCGTTTAGCGGCAAAACGAACTGCATTTAGCACCAAAACGCACTGCATTTAGCGGCAAATAGTCCCCAAAATGGTGCAAATGACGGTTTCCTTAAATAAAAATACATCTTGCCTGCATTTATTTCCAATCCCTTTTTCATCAAAACCAACCTTCGCGAGAATCGATTTTTTGCAAAGGTGGACGATTGGTGAACGAAAAGGCCACTCTGGATGTTAAATTTTCCACCTAAAACTTGACAAAAAAACGATTACTCCGCGTACACGCGTATGGGAAACAGCACGGAAAGTACGTACGCTTACGGACTGCCAGCGCGAGCGGTTGCAGGGCATCCTGCTCACGTCCAACGGAAACAGCATCATGCAAACGCAGAAGTAATCTGTCATTGGCAACCAGTTTTCAACTTGTAGAGAATGCTTTGAATAACTTCCGTCTGGTCACCTTTTGAGACATAACCACGTTTTACCACAGACAGATGGGGCAAGGTTTCAAAGATTATTGTATCTTTATCAAGTACTTCGTATATGAGAGGAGTGTTTATCTTGCTTTAATTTTCGCAACACAAAAATAATAAACTCCTCTCAATTGATATTATAGAAATGCTAAAAGTCAAGATGACTTCAGCGTTACATTCCACATAAGGAAGAATGAAAATGCCAATAAACTAGAATTGATGCTCGTTACACTTGAACGCATAAACGAGGCCAAATAAGCAACAATCAAACAAAGAAAGGCCGATTTATCAACGTTTTTCTGCACATATCAATTTGCATGCAACATTGCGCATAGCGAAACAAAACGATTAGCCGAAAACAAAATACAAGGCATTACGACACGCCTAGGGCTAACATAACAACAATTAGAAAAGTGCGGCTGCATACAGTCGCACTTTTTTAGGCAAATAAATACCCGAAAAAGGCACGCATTAGTAAATTAATTCATATATTTGTGCTTGTCTTACAAAATACCGATATTGATACTAACGTTTAACAGATACATTCTAGCATGAACAATGTAAAGCAACTTGTAGAGTGTGTGCCTAATTTCAGCGAAGGCCGCAACATGGAAATCATTAACCAGATAACCAGTGTTATCAAAGAGGTTAAAGGTGTTAAACTGCTCGATGTCGACCCTGGAGAGGCCACCAACAGAACGGTGGTAACCTTTGTGGGTTGCCCAGACGTGGTGGTTGAGGCCGCATTCTTGGCCGTGAAAAAAGCAGGAGAACTTATCGACATGCGCCAACATCACGGCGCACACCCACGAATGGGTGCCACCGATGTGCTGCCACTCATCCCTGTGGCTGGCATAACGCTCGAAGAATGTGCCGAATTGGCACGCAAGTTGGCCAAACGCATTGCCGACGAGCTGCAAATTCCTTGCTATTGCTACGAGGCTGCTGCCTTCACACCTGAAAGACAAAATCTTGCCGTATGTCGACAAGGCGAATACGAAGCACTCGCCGAGAAACTGACTACCGAAGGAAAGCAACCCGACTTTGGGGCACGCCCCGTTGACGAGCGTGTTCAACGTACAGGCATTACCGCTGTTGGTGCGCGTAATTTCCTCATCGCAACCAACTTTAACCTTAACACAACCTCCACACGCCGTGCCAATGCCATCGCTTTCGACGTGCGAGAGAAAGGCAGACCCGTTCGCGAAGGAAACCCTATAACAGGAAAAATCAAGAAAGACGAGAACGGGAAAACCATCAACCAACCAGGAACGCTTAAAGCGACAAAGGCAATTGGCTGGTTTATCGATGAGTACGGCATTGCCCAAGTGTCGATGAACATCACCAATATCGACGTTACCCCACTCCACATTGCTTTCGACGAAGTGTGTCGTTGCGCACAAAATCGAGGGATAAGGGTTACAGGAACGGAGATTGTTGGCCTTATTCCCAAACGCACACTCGTCGAGGCTGGCAGATATTTCTTGGAAAAACAAAACCGTTCTACTGGCATTCCCGAAGAAGATGTTATCAAGATTGCCGTTAAGTCAATGGGACTAGACGACCTCAAACCTTTTAATCCGCGCGAAAAAGTGATTGAGTACCTTTGCGAAGAAGAAGGCAATAAAAAGCTGGTAGACCTCACCGTTGAAGGCTTTGCCAAAGAAACCTCACGCGAATCGCCTGCTCCTGGCGGCGGAACTATCTCTGCTTACATGGGCGTTTTGGGTGCCGCCTTGGGCGCAATGGTGGCCAACCTATCTAGTCATAAGCCCGGATGGGACGACCGTTGGGAAGAGTTTAGCCATTGGGCAGACAAAGGACAGGAGATGATGCGCAACTTGTTGCACCTTGTAGACGAAGACACGGAGGCCTTCAACCGCATTATGGCAGCTTTCGGACTACCCAAGAAGACCGATGCCGACAAGCAAGCGCGTACCGATGCTATACAAGCCGCCACACTTTATGCCGCACAAGTGCCATTGCAAACGATGAAAGAGTCGTTCCGCGTGTTCGAGTTGTGCAAGGCAATGGCCGAAACAGGCAACCCCAACAGCGTGTCCGACACTGGCGTTGGCGCCTTGGCCGCTCGCGCAGCCGTGTTGGGAGCTGGCATGAACGTGAAGATTAATGCCGGTTCGCTTATCGACAAAGAGGTGAGCAACAAACTTATTGCCGAGGCAAACGACCTTATCGCAAAAGCTAACGCAGCCGAAACTGAGATTGTTGCCATCGTAGAATCAAAACTATAATGCGTTTGCAGGTGGGCTTTTTGCCTGCCTGCATTTCGCCTTTATGTGCTAAACGGTGCGCAAGGTGTAACCGCTACACCTTATATATAAGTAGGTAAGAATAAAACTAACCAACCACTATGACCCTTCAAGAATTCCAAGCAGACCTCCGTGGTGGTATTCCCCACGTGCTGCCCGAACCACAAGCTTACGACAATAGCGTAAGTCATGCCCCAAAAAGAAAGGACATCCTTTCGGCAGAAGAAAAGAAATTGGCACTAAGAAACGCGTTGCGCTACTTCCCCAAAGAACTACATGCACAGCTGTTGCCCGAATTTACGCAAGAGCTGAAAGATTATGGCCGCATTTACATGTACAGGCTACGCCCGCGTTATGCCATGCACGCTCGTCCGATAAACGATTATCCGCACCATAGCACGCAGGCAGCAGCTATCATGATGATGATACAAAACAACCTTGACCCTGCCGTGGCGCAACACCCACACGAGCTTATCACTTACGGAGGTAATGGTGCCGTATTCCAAAACTGGGCGCAATATCGACTCACCATGCAGTATCTTAGCGAGATGACCGACGAGCAAACACTCGTAATGTATAGCGGACATCCCTTAGGTTTGTTCCCCTCGCACCCTAATGCACCGCGCGTTGTGGTAACAAACGGCATGGTTATCCCCAACTATTCTAAGCCCGACGACTGGGAAAGGTTCAATGCGCTGGGCGTAAGTCAATATGGACAAATGACTGCTGGCAGCTACATGTACATCGGTCCACAGGGCATCGTGCACGGAACAACCATCACCGTACTTAACGCTGCCCGCAAAGTGTTCGGCAAAGAGAAAACCCACAAGATGCCACTCTTTGTTTCATCAGGTCTAGGTGGCATGTCTGGTGCTCAACCCAAGGCAGGAAACATCGCTGGCGTAGTAAGTGTTGTGGCCGAGATTAATCCGCATGCGGCAGAGAAGCGTCATGCGCAAGGATGGGTAGACGAACTTCACTACGACTTAGACGAACTTATTCCCGCCATTAAGAAGGCCGTTGAAGAACGCCGCGTGGTTTCCATGGCATACGTTGGCAACGTGGTAGACCTTTGGGAACGCCTTGCAAAAGATAACGTGCAGGTGGACTTAGGTAGCGACCAAACTTCTTTGCACAACCCCTATGCAGGCGGATACTATCCCGTTGGCATGTCGCTCGAAGAGTCGAACAAGATGATGGCCGAAGACCCAGATACATTTAAAGAGCGCGTTTTCGACTCGCTCCGCCGACAAGTGGCAGCCATTAACAAGCTAACGGCGCAAGGCATGTACTTCTTCGACTATGGTAATGCCTTCCTATTGATGTCTAGCCGTGCAGGAGCTGATATCATGAAAGATGCCCAACACTTCCGTTATCCCTCGTATGTGCAAGACATCATGGGACCAATGTTCTTCGATTACGGCTTTGGACCCTTCAGATGGGCTTGTACTTCGTGCTTGCCTGCCGATCTCGAACTAACCGACCAGCTTGCAACCGAGGTGCTAACCGAACTGATGGACAAGGCAACCGACGACATACACGGACAGTTGGCCGACAACCTTCATTGGATTCGCGAGGCTGGTCGCAACAAATTGGTTGTAGGTTCGCAAGCGCGCATCCTCTATGCCGACTCCGAAGGACGCATACGCATAGCCTTGGCGTTCAACAAAGCCATACGCGAAGGCCGTATTAGCGCACCCATCGTATTGGGACGCGACCATCATGACGTTTCGGGAACCGACTCGCCATTCCGCGAAACGAGTAACATCTACGATGGTTCACAATTCTGTGCCGACATGGCCGTACAGAATGTTATCGGCGACTCGTTCCGCGGTGCCACATGGGTAAGCCTTCACAATGGTGGCGGCGTTGGCTGGGGCGAAGTTATCAATGGCGGTTTCGGCATGGTACTTGATGGTAGCGAGGCCTGCGACCAACGCATCAGGCAGATGCTTTTCTGGGATGTAAACAATGGTATAAGCCGTCGTTCGTGGGCAAGAAACAAAGGCTCGATGGACGCTATCAACCGAGAAATGGAGCGCACGCCCCACTTCAAAGTAACGATGCCCAATCTCGTAGACGATGAATTGATTGACAACATTCATTTTTAAACCCCATATCACGACCAACATCATGACACATCAAATCTCTGCCGACCATCTTACAATTGAGAAAATCGGCGAAATTATTTATAACAACCACAAAATTGAACTGAGCGACGATGCACGCAAGCGCATCATTAAAAGTCGCGAATACCTAGATGCACGCATTGCCAAGGAAGAAAATCCCATCTATGGCGTAACAACCGGTTTCGGTTCGCTGTGCAACGTGTCGATTAGCAAAGACCAATTGTCGCAATTGCAAGTTAATCTTATCAAGTCGCACGCATGCGGAGTGGGCGAACGTCTGCCCAACGACATTATTAAGATGATGCTTTTGCTTAAAGTTCAGTCGTTAAGCTATGGTTTCTCCGGCTGCAAACTCGACACCGTTGAACGACTCGTCGACATGTTCAACAACAACATCTACCCCGTAATACTCGAACAAGGTTCGCTAGGCGCATCGGGCGACCTCGTTCCCCTAGCCCACATGAGTCTTCCCTTGGTAGGTCTAGGCGAAGTAGAGATGAACGGCGAAGTTGTTTCGGGCGAGGAAATGAACCGACGAATGAATTGGAAACCCATCGAATTGGCTAGCAAAGAAGGACTTGCACTACTCAACGGCACGCAGAACATGAGCGCACAAGCCGTTTGGGCCTTGCTTAACGCACAGCGTTTGAGCGAATGGGCCGACGTTATCGCCGCTATGTCGCTCGATGCTTTCGATGGCCGCATCGAGCCTTTCACCCACGCGGTGCATGCTGTTCGTCCCCATCAAGGACAAATTGAAACGGCTGCACGTTTCCGCCAACTGCTCGAAGGCAGCCAACTCATCGCACGTCCCAAGCAACACGTACAAGACCCCTACTCTTTCCGTTGCGTACCACAAGTTCATGGCACAGTGAAAGACACCTTGCGCTACGTCTATTCGGTGATAGACACAGAGATAAATTCGGCTACCGACAATCCCACTGTTTGTCCCGACGAAGACCTTATTATCTCGGCTGGCAACTTCCACGGCGAACCCATCGCCCTACCTATGGACTATCTCTCCATTGCCATGAGCGAATTGGCCAACATCAGCGAACGCCGCATCTATCGTTTAGTGTCGGGTTTGCGCGATTTGCCTAGTTTCCTTGTGGCCAAACCAGGCCTTAGCAGCGGCTTTATGATTGCCCAATACACGGCCGCCTCGGTGGTAAGTCTTAACAAGTCGTATGCCGTACCATCGTCTATCGACAACATTCCCTCGTGCCAAGACCAAGAAGACCTTGTTAGTATGGGTGCAAATGCTGCCATCAAGCTACGCAAGGTGGTGGCCAATACCGAGCGCGTGCTGGCTATCGAACTGTTCAATGCAGCCCAAGCACTCGACTTCCGTCGCCCGCTTGTGTCTTCTCCCGAACTGATGAAGGTACACGAGGCCTATCGAAAGGTTGTTCCATTCATTGATGTAGACGTGGTGATGTACCCCTACATCGAAGAGTCCATCCTGTTCTTACGCAAATAATAGCCGATGGCAACCACATTAATCTATAACATAGCGACCCTTGGCGGCATCGACCGTAAGGGTCGCTTGCGCCTACAAGGTAGCGAAATGGCTCAATTCGAAACGCTAGACAATGCCTATCTGCTAATTAAAGATGGTAGGATAGCCGACTTCGGTTCGATGGAAAGCTTACCACAGCTTGCAGCCGACGTGAAAAGAGTAGACGCCGAGGGCGGAACGGTGATGCCATCGTTTTGCGATTCACACACGCACATTGTCAATGCAGGCAGCAGAGAAAATGAATTTGTCGACAAAATCAACGGCTTGTCGTATGCCGAAATTGCCAAACGTGGCGGTGGCATACTCAACAGTGCCGACAAACTGCACGAAATGAGCGAAGACGAACTGTTTGAACAATCGATGAAACGTGTTCGCGAAGTGATGCTCAAAGGCACGGGCTGTGTGGAAATAAAGAGCGGATACGGCCTAAACACCGAAGACGAACTGAAAATGCTCCGCGTTATACGCCGTATCAAACAGAACTCGCCACTTAAAGTGGTATCCAATTTCCTTGGTGCACATGCTGTGGGCAGAGCGTATGCAGGCCGACAAAGTGCTTATGTAGACCTCGTTGTGAACGAAATGATACCTGCCGTTGCAGCAGAAGGGCTTGCCGACTTTGTAGACGTGTTCTGCGACGAGGGCTTTTTCACGCCCGAAGAAACGGGGTGCATTCTGAAAGCCGGTGCGAAATACGGCATGCGTGGCAAGATACACGGACAAGAATTGGCACCAAGTGGCGGTGTTGAAGTGGCACTTAAACACAACGCCCTCTCCGTTGACCATCTGGAGAGCATGACTGACGAAGACATTGCCATGATGATTGGCACGGAAACGTCGCCTACAGCATTGCCTGGCACCTCGTTCTTCCTCAACATTCCCTTTGCACTCGTGCGCAAAATGATTAGTGCCGGCCTTGGTCCTGCCATCGCAAGCGACTATAATCCAGGGTCAACACCATCGGGCGACATGAAGTTTGTCGTGTCGTTGGCTTGCATCAAAATGCGACTTCTACCCGAAGAGGCGTTTAATGCAGCCACCATCAACGGGGCATACGCTATGGGGCTAAGTGCCGATTATGGTTCGATAGCCATTGGCAAGGTGGCAAACTTCTACATCACCCACCCCATTCCCTCTATTGCATTCATTCCCTACGCCTATACCACGCCCGTTATTCGTGAGGTATATCTCAACGGCGAACGGCAAAATTGACGAGCAATACAGCGGAGAAAACGTTCAGATTGACGTGTTGACAAGTGCCTATAATATAAAAGAGGAGCGTTCTAAATCCTTGATAAGGAACATCCCCTCTTCAACTTGTCAACACGTCAGCTGGAAAATAAGGCATCATCACCCACAATAACAAAAACAAAACCACACATGGCTTGTACCACAGACTTTGTTCAGTACGTTGTAGACCAATGTTCTACGGCAGGAGAAATAACGGTTAAGAAGATGTTCGGCGACTATGGCATCTATTGTAACGGCAAAATCTTTGGTCTGTTGTGCGATGATTGCCTTTACATCAAACCCACCGAGGCCGGCAAAAAGAAACTTAAATCCGTTGATTTACGCCCTCCATATCCTGGTGCAAAAGACTATTTCTACATTGCCGACCTAGAAGACCACGAGGTTTTAGCCGAAATTGTAAGGGAAACCTACAAAGAATTGCCCGAGCCCAAACCCTGAAAGAATAAATAAAGACGTTTCTTTCGGAACTTGAACACGGGCATAAGCAAGGGAAAAAGGTGCCATTACTGCTCGTTCCGAACAGTAAATGCAAGATTATTTTGCTGAAAGGCTTTGCATACGGGCGATGTACTTGCCTAGAATATCAAACTCCAAGTTCACCACCGAGCCAACTTTGATGTCGCAAAAGTTGGTATTTTCTCGCGTGTAAGGTATGATGGCCACCTTAAACGTGCATTCAGTGGGACTTACCACCGTAAGCGATACGCCATTAACAGTAACCGAACCTTTGTCTACCGTGAAATACCCACGCCCCACTTGTTCGGGATTAAAAGCATATTCGAACGTAAAGTAAGTTGAACCTTCCGCGTCTTCCATCGCTA
This sequence comes from Prevotella sp. HMSC073D09, assembly GCF_001814145.1. Lineage (NCBI taxonomy): Bacteria > Pseudomonadati > Bacteroidota > Bacteroidia > Bacteroidales > Prevotellaceae > Prevotella > Prevotella sp. HMSC073D09. The sequence goes on from NZ_KV815098.1 coordinate 32,625, forward strand.
TACATGTTGCCGTAGTGTCCACATGCCCCTGCACAATGTGTCCGTCTAGTCGGCCATTCATCTTCATGGAGCGTTCAATATTCACCTTGTCGCCCACCTGCAACAGTCCGAGGTTCGACTTAATCAAGGTTTCTTTCATAGCCGTAACCGTGTAGTTTTCGCCATCCAACTCAACCACCGTTAGGCAAACCCCATTGTGCGCAACGCTTTGGTCTATCTTCAACTCGTTGGTGAAGGTAGACTTAAACGTAAAGTCGATATTCTCTTCATATCGTTTCATGGCCACTAGCGTAGCCATCTCTTCTACAATGCCTGAAAACATAATGCAACATCTTTAATTTGTAATTGTATAATGCAAATCACGAATTTCTAAGTCGTCTAGACTTTTAAAATTTCTACAAATTGAGAGGAGTTTATTATCTTTGTGCTGTAAAAACCAAGATAAACACTCCTCTCATGTACGAAGTACTGGACAAAGATACAACAAAATTTGAGATCTTGCCACATTTGTCGGTGGCAAAACACGATTGTGTTACTAAAAGTGACCTGGCGGAGGCCATTCGGTGCATTCTCTACAAGCTGAAAACGGTTGTCAGTGGCACATCATGAGGAAAAAGTAAAGAGCACTTCTTTATGTTTCTTTTTGTTCCTATGTCAACCTGGACATATTTGTGTCAAGACGCGAAAGGTTAACGTTTTCGTTAAGCCAAATGAACAACGTCGAACTTGCTCGGACATTGTCATGGCGAGAAAACGCACTTTTCGAGGAACGAGAAAAGAACGTTTTCGTTAAGCCAAATGAACCATGTCGAGCTTGATCAAACATTGTCATGGCGAGAAAACGCACTTTTCGAGGAACGAGAAAAGAACAATCAACTCGTTCACTTGTCCACTTGTCTTCTTACCAACCTGTCCACTCGTCAACTTACCAGCATTTGTCAACTTTTCAGTGAAAAATTTAACATTATAAGTACCCTTTCTGGTCACCAATCGCCCACCTTGCCGCA
>NZ_KV815098.1:33731-47829 GCF_001814145.1 Prevotella sp. HMSC073D09
GCTAAACGCAAGGTAAAATGGTGCTAAATGCAGTACAATGTGCTGCTAAACGTAAGGCGAAAAGCATAAATATGCACCGGATTTGTATAAACAAAACCATTTAGAACCATGAAATACATGGCCGGAAAAGGCAAAATAGTCGTTAAAAAGTTAGGTTTTGGGGGCTAAAAGTGGGTAATTGGGTATAAAAAATAATGAGCTGGCAACCAATCTAGAAAGGCTAAATGGTACAAAATGCAGGTCTTTTTCTTTAAACTGAACATATTGGAAGGCACGAAAGACTAGGAATAGTAGCGATTTTACTACTTTTTGACCCATATTTTCGCTAGAACGGTACGAAAATTAGAGCAGCAATGTAAAATAAAAGATAAGAATTTAAGCTTTTGAGTTGATGAGTTTTTGAGTTGATGAGCTTTGGAGTTGGGGAGCTTTTGAGTTGATGAGTTCTTGAGTTGATAAGTTCTTGAGTTGATAAGTCTTTAAGTTGATGAGTTTTGGAGTTGATGAGTTTTGGAGTTGATAAGCTTTGGAGTTGGGGAGCTTTGGAGTTGATGATGTCTTGAATTAATAGGCTTTGGAGTTGGGGATCTTGTGAATTTGTGAGTTGATGACTTCGGGAGTTGTTGGGCTTTTGTGAGTTTACAAGCTAGAGAGTTGGCTTGTCTACTGCACTCCTCTCAATTTATAGAAATATAAGAAGTCAAGACGACCTCTTCTAAAAAAAATAGGCAGGAAGAAACTCCTGCCTAATATAAAAAAGGGTCGTACCGATGATGTGATGAAAACTCTGAGCTATACATGATTTGAGAGTTCCCCGCCTTTGTAATCCACCGGCTTTACAGCTAACCCGAAGGTCGTGGCCCGCCATTAGCAAAAGAATTCTTCTCGGTTTTCGATTTTATTTTGAAGAGTACCCCAATCAAATCGATACAACCCCCATATCTGTCTCTTTTTGCTGTGCAAAGGTAAGCGTTTTCAGCGATATTACCAAATAATAGCAAGCCTATTTACAACCTCAAACATATCCAAGGCAGGGCTCTGTACATAACCGCTCCCATGTGGGGCATCGAAACCATGTTGCTGTGTTCTTGTCGTTACAACAAATGCCCCGCAGCCCTCTTACCCAATGTAGATCACGCTTTACAGATCTGCCCCGAATTTATTACTGGGTTTTCCATATCCGAAAACCTGCATCTCGCCCATTACCAGTTATACATATAAAGTTGTAAGAGAAGTTAAGACTGTAACTAATTTCGCTGTAGAAAGGGTAAGGGGTGCTCGTCCAGTAATAACCGGTTGATGGAATGGAATTGAACACCCCCTCATAGTAATGTCCCGAAGCTGGCAGAAAAAAGTAATCGTCAACATTGGCAGGCTTACCCTGCGCGACACTCCAGTTGCAATATTGGGCAATCTCGGTACTTTTCGTATAATCCGTGGTTTTATCTGGGGCATGCGTCTTAGAAAATCCTGGTATTTTGCTGCTTTTCCTAAGCCACATCCCACCCGTATATACTTCTCCCATGAGGAACCACGGCGTTGTGTTGTCCCAGTGGGGGTCTCCATACTTTACATACCAGTATATTTCGTTTACATTCGGACACCTTTTGAAATGGTCGAACATAGGCAACACCGCAGGCGCAGTTCCCGAATAGTCCGTGTATCCCTTAATATTGTTGTACCAACGCAAGTGATCCCAAGACCTAGGATAGCTACCATCACTAAAATTGGGGCGAGATGGTTGAAACTTTTTATGCCCCATCCAGTAGTCGTTGCCGGCATCCCACATATAATAGTTGTCGTCCATCAATGGCAGGTCTTGCGAAATCCTCTTGTTTTTACCCTTTGTGAACGTAACCTTACCTGGGTATTTCTTCGTGAGCGTAGCGAACTTCTCTCGGAAAATGTCGTATACGGAATATTCAACAGTAAAGTTTGTGTACTCGCCAGGCGCTACAACCATCGTCACCGTGGTGTCTGCAACGGGGTGTGAATATGGAATTAAGAAGAAATTAAAAGGCATGTTGATGCTCTTGTTCGCACTAGTGGGAACAGGGCGCGAGCCTAAGTCCAAGCCATAATCGGTGAAATTGAATGTCCCACAGATAGCCTGGTCGGCCTTTACTTTTACACCCCTTAGGCAAACGGAAGGTGTTGGCCCATATCTGTTGTATGGAACGAACGTGGCATACGATGCCTCGTGGGTGAGCGTGAACAAATATTTCTTACCTTGCCTGTGGGATATGGCTATGCCGCAATCTCCATCCTTGCCGATGTGCTGTGCGTCGTTGGGCGACTCTTGCATTTGCGTTGCGGCTATTACGACCTTGTTTGGAGATCCGTTTTTGCCCGTGTAGCGAACCCGATAAAAAGTCTTGGTGTAATTTCCTGGTAAAGAAAAACTTGCAGTCGCTTTCCTAGGGCTTCCATTGATGTTGTCTTTAACGCTTTGGTTAAGTTTTGTGCCATCATTAACAAATATCTTGTCGCCTGCCGACCAATAAAAAAGTAAACCGCGCCCATGCTTTCCGTGGTCGTAGTAGCTGCCAGTGGTTCGCGTTGCACTGTCCACTTCGTTAAAAGTGGTGAGTATTTCGTCCTCTCTTGGCTGTTGTGAGGCACTGTCCATAGTTAGGTCTTCATTGTTGCAACCCATTAGCAACAATCCTATTGTTAAGAGTAAAGTAAACTTTTTCATCGACTTAAATGATTTCGGTTGTGTTTTATAAATGCTAAACGCCACCTTAATGGTAGCCATCGTTCACAAAGATGTCTGGCTCCTCATCGAAAAGCCCTTGTTTTGCGTCCAAATCTTGGTTGTCGTCTCCGGCTTCCTTATGTCCGTTTTTGTTGTTGAATGAGGTCTCATTCATTAAGTTTTCAAAGTCTGTAGCAATCACCCAGCTACGGGGCGCCGTGTATTGGCATTTTGTTTCTCCTTTCTTTTTCATGGCATTGCTGTTTTTAATGGGGAGCGATTTTGCCTGTGTCCCTTGTGTTATAGGCTTGGGCAAACGGCTGACGAGGTGGGAATGTGGTTCCTCACAATTGGTGTAGGAAGGTAGGTTGGTTATCCATAGCACGATGTAGTTGGGATATGTCCTACTAGAAATCCCTTATTAAAATGCGGTCACCCTCGCTTTTAACCTAGGAGTTATGGTTGACATTCACATTATGCTTGCCCGATAATGGGCAAACGCAAACATGTGGGCGTAGCGCAAACTTATCCGCAGCGAGTGCACGCCGCTTAGGCCCTATCGTTAAATTTATGAGTATATGTGTTAAGTTTATATTCTGCATAGGGCAAAGATAGTCAATAATCCTAAATTAAACAAATGTTTTAGTAAAATTATATTACATCACATTAACCTATCATAAATATCTGGAAAAAGGAGATAATAAATAAGTGAAACTGAAAAACAACACGACAAAGTTATGTTGAGTTTCAGCTTTCGGAGCATGAAGCCGTCTTGACTTTTAAGGTTTCTGTAAATGGAGAGGGGTTGTTATCTTTGTGCAGTAAGCCGAAAATGCAATTCATCCTAGCACGGGTTACTTAAATTCGAACCCAAAACTAAAGTGTATCATTATATAATTACGTATGCAAGGGCGGGTAGGCAATTTGTCTCTTAGCGCGTTTCCTCTTCAAAAAGGCGGTCGAACCATTGGCGCAATAATACTTTGTTGGGCAAGATATTTCGTATCTCGTTAAGATATTGTTCGTTTATCGAGCCTGGTATCCATAACTTGATGTAGCCCGAAGTAGAATATTTTTCGTTGAGATGTCGTTCAAAGCGTTCCCATTGCGCCTCCCTACTCAACTCAGGATACTGAGTTAGTCCGTATTGCACCGTGCGCCTGAACACCATTTCAGGCTCCAGATCCCTATCTGCCTCGGCAGTTATCTTGCCATACACACTTCGTGGCGAACGCGAACTAGACGCCCGATGGTCTTCAACGGCCTCTTTCAACGTTACGATTTGCTCCTTGGTAAACCATTTTCGCAAGCGTTGGTCGGCCATTAGTATCTTTCCGCTAGTGATATGGTGTATGGCTCTTGGCCCTTCAAGGCCTAAATCGTGATAGGCAGCAGCCACGTATGCCATGTTAACATCGGCTCCAATCTTCTCGGCCAACACCAAAGCACGCTTAATTACGCGCATAACATGTGCCATGTTGTGGGCACGATCGAACTGATTGTAACGTGGAAGTATGTTTCGTTCTACAAACTCCATCAAATCTAGTTGTACAGACGATACTGCCATGAGGGTTTCTTGTTTTAAGTGATAAACGTAAAAAGGAGGAAACGCTTATTTCGATCCTCCTTTTTACGTAGGCGTCTATACTAAGCAGGCGTTATGTGCGGTCTGCTCTGAAATGTAGCCTCTGTTTATGTTTTCTTCCTGTTGCCAGACAAGTTTACGGGGTAACGTTGTTGGCTTTTAAGCCATTTCTTTTTCCGTTCCTCGTACGCTTGGTTCTTATTTTCAATATAATTGTCGGCCATTGTTAACACCTTTGCGTTATTGAACCTTGGTGTAAATCACGCTAAGCTTTATGGGGCTACCCGCTGTATCGGTGCCTTTAAGCAGCTTGGTGCTGGTTAACGACATGTTGTGTACAATCTTCGTGATTACAGTTTCCTTGCCGCCCGACTGGTTTTGACGTGTAACAGTGGTTACGGTTACAGGCACAATCATCAGTTTGTTCCAATTGGGTTTGGTGCGATCGGCCTTTTTCATCACGTTCACCACGTTGGCGATATTGTCAAACGTGTAGGTGTTTGCCGCAAGCGAACCCAAGAACGATGTTTTGTTGTCCATCAAAATGTCTTGCTTAAAGAAACTATCCACACTGTCTACGGGCAACAGCAGTACGTTGTTGGCGGCATCAAGCGCGTTCTTGCTCTTAGTGGAGTTATTGGCGCGAGGCACCGTTAACTTCACTTGGTTGATGTTCTCGCCTTCGTGTCCTCGCGTCAGCTGCTCCACGGGGATGGTAAGCTGCGTGAAAAAGCCTGCCGGCGTTTTCAAATAGGTGTGCTTGCTGTCGCCAAGCAAGGTGGCGTTGTCTACCGAATTGGTTATCTTGGTGTATTGCAAAACTTCTTCCGTCCCAGCAAACGACACCCACGTTGTTGAATCCTTGCCTTTGATCCTAGAACGATAGAACACATTGAGCAAGCAGCCCTCAACATGCGCCATTGCACCTAATCCACCTTTATACTTGAAGTAGAAACCAGGAAGTACTTTGTTGAGGAAGGTGTACGTATTTTTGAAGTATTCGGGGTGCTTGTCGTAGGTCTGCAACAAGTAAGTACCGAAGTTCTTATAAGCCGTTCCGTCTTTGGCAACGTATTGCTCGTTCATGCGGATAAGGATACCTTTTGTTTTGCCAGCAGCCGAAGTAAGGTTGAAACTTACATCTTTGTTGATGGCATTTGAAGTGCGCAAGTAGCCGCCAGCTTCGACATCAAAGTTGGTATAAAAGGTCCTTTTCTCCAACATGGGTTTCTCCATCTCGCGCATGTTGAGCGTCATCACCACGGTAGAGTCGCCGTACGACTTGTCAAAAGGCAAGAACAATTCGCACGAGTCGGCATAAATGTCGTTGCCTTGCTTGCTTACGATGCTGTCTTTAACAGGCAAGCCAAGGTTGGCCAAGCTGTGCAACTGAATCATTGCGTCGCCAGTAATGTACGAACCCGTTTCTGGGTCGCGCACTTTTCCAAGGTAAGCGATGGTGTTTTTAGACAACAGCGAGTCTACAACCACAGAGTTACTGGCTACCGGAAACGAGTCGGTGGCCACAACAAAGCTGCCTTCCTTGATGAGTGAGCCGCCCAAGGTGTCGGTGTTATCGTCGCAACCTACAATGGCTAGGGCCATGCAGGCGATAGGTATAATTGCTTTTAGATTCATGTTCGTTCAGTGTATTGAATGAGGAGGGGCTTGTATTTATTTTTGAGGATATACCACCTCGTAGAACTTTTTATAAGGTTCGGTAAAGTCACTGCCTGGATACTTCAACACGGGAACTCCCTTCTTGTCTGCATAATCAAGTAGTTCTTGTTTTATTCCCTCACTGCCCTCAATCACGCCGTTACTAAAAGCAATGGCCAGCTTTTCCAGTTCAGTGTAATCGAACTCGGGGCTGAACTCGGACAGTGTGGCTGCCTTTATCGACTTATACTCCAAAGTCTTCTTGAAATGGTGTCCAAGCACCCCTTCCAAGCCGTGGTTAAAGAGCGTGGTTACCACCTTTGTGTTGGCGAAAGCGGGTTCGTCTTTGAATGCTTTCTTGATAAGCACGGGGATGTAGGCGGCCATCCAGCCTTGGCAATGAATGATGTCGGGGTTCCAACGCAGTTTCTTAACCGTCTCCAACACTCCTCGTGCGAAGAAGATGGCGCGCTGTCCGTTATCAGAATAGGGCATCCCACTTTCGTCGAGAGCCATTTGGCGTTTCATGAAATAGTCGTCGTTGTCAATGAAATACACCTGAATTCTTGTCGAGGGAATAGACGCCACCTTGATAATCAGCGGGTGATCTGTTTCGTCGATAATGAGATTGACACCCGATAGGCGTATCACCTCGTGCAATTGTCCGCGTCGTTCGTTGATGTTTCCCCACTTAGGCATGAACGTACGTATCTCGTACCCGGCTTCTTGGATGTTAAGCGGCACATTGTAGCCCATTAGAGACATTTCCGTTTCGGGAACATACGGGGTTATCTCTTGATTAATGAATAAGATTTTTTTTGACATACTTGACTTTGTTTTGCTGGGACAACTGGCATCCCACTTCTTAAAACCGACTACAAAGGTACAAAAAAACATTGAGAAACAGGGCGAAACGCTTGCTATTTGAAGTTCGGGCCATTGCTTTTTGGTATATTTTTAATGATATTCTTTCTTATTTAAGAAAAAAGCAGTTATTTTGCATGCGCTTAGAAGATACATAGCAATGAAAGTTTTTACAAAGATTGTAGACCTGCAAGATGCATTATCTTGCCATAGGAAACAACATTCCGCCATCGGTTTCGTGCCAACGATGGGCGCTTTGCATGCCGGACACGCCTCGTTGGTGGAGCGTTCGGTGAAAGATAACGACGTTACTGTTGTTAGCATATTCCTAAACCCCACACAGTTTAACGACAAAAGCGACCTTGAACATTACCCACAAACATTGGAGGCCGACTGTAAACTGCTCGAAAAGGTGGGTGCCGACTACGTATTTGCCCCTTCGGTGAACGAGATTTACCCTACTCCCGATACGCGCGTGTTCGATTTTCCGCCCGTAACAACGGTGATGGAAGGCGCTAAACGCCCAGGACACTTCAACGGTGTGTGTCAAGTTGTGAGCCGTTTGTTCGACATCGTGCAGCCCGACAAGGCTTATTTCGGTGAGAAAGATTGGCAACAGATTGCCGTAGTGAAACGTTTAGTGGAATTTATGGGCAGCAACATTGAGATTGTTGAATGCCCCATCGTAAGAGAAGAGAGCGGATTGGCGATGAGTTCGAGGAACGAAAGGCTTACGCCTAATGAGCGAAAGCTGGCCGCCAACATTTACAAAACCTTAAAGGAAAGCCTTGACAAGGCCAAAACCCTTACGCTTGAAGAAACGCGAAAGTGGGTTATTAATGAGATTAACGCGCACGAGGGATTGGAAGTTGAATACTTTTCTATCGTTGACGGACTAACACTGACCAACCTCGACAATTGGAATGCCAGCCCGTACGTGGTTGGTTGCATCACCGTTTATTGTGGCGAAACTCCAATTCGCCTTATCGACCACATTAAATATAAAGGATAAAAGAGTATGCTTATCGAAGTGTTGAAATCTAAACTGCACTGTGTGACGGTTACCGAGGCCAACATCAATTATATGGGCAGCATCACCATTGACGAGGATTTGCTGGATGCGGCCAATATGATTGCGGGCGAAAAGGTGCAGATTGTAGACAACAATAATGGTGAAAGGTTTGAAACCTACATCATTAAGGGTCAACGCGGCAGTGGCGAAATATGCCTTAACGGCGCAGCGGCTCGCAAAGTGTTGGTGGGCGATACGGTTATCATCATGTCTTATGCCCTCATGGACTTTGAAGAGGCCAAGCAATTTAAGCCCACCGTGGTGTTTCCCGAAAACAATAAGGTATCCAAATAGCAGATAATGGCGGCTTGGGCTAATGCCCATCAACAAGAAAGTGGCCGCCTATTTCTGACTAAACAAAAAAGATGAGCTTGCAAATAAGGCCGTGTCCAGCCCTTTTGCAAGCTCATTTCTTATCTCCCTTTGCGTTTGATAGCGCGAAGGCAAGCGTTTGCCGTTTTTATTCCACCACTACAAGCGGAGTGTCTTCAAGCACGCTTTCGCCTTGCTTAACGCAAACAGCCGTAACTTTACCAGCCTTTTCAGCCTCGATGTTGTTGGCCATCTTCATCGCTTCAAGCACAACGAGCGTGTCGCCAGCAGCAACGGTGTCGCCAACGGCCACCTTAATCTCTGTAATTACGCCAGGCAGAGGTGCCTTAATGGCATTGGCCGTGTTGACATTGGCAGCCTGAGCAGCACTTTCTTCTGCGGCAGCCGCTGGTGCAGGCGCGCCCAAAACCACCTTTTTCTTCTCGGGTTCGGCCTCCGGTTCCATCTCAACCTTGAAACTTTCGCCGTTAACCGTTACCTCTGCAACGTTCTCTTCGATGTCACCGATGGACACTTTATATTCTTTTCCATCGATGGTATATTTGTATTCTTTCATACTTTCTTTATGGTTTTTGTGTCATTGAAAGGAATTTGGCATTCCAAAGGGTGTCTCGTTTCTTGATAGTAATGAAACCAGGCTCTTTGTCGTGCACGTTATTGCCCTTGAACTCGTGAAGTGCCAATGCGATGGCAGCATAGATGTTCTTGTCTTTCGTAGCCATAATTGATAATGATAAATAATTATTGCAACTTACCTATGCCTATTACATGGGCATGCAACCATGTTTCTTGGCTGGCAGACTCTGACGCTTAGTTGCGAGTTGGGCTAAGCCGCGGCAAATGCGGAAACGCGTGTTGCGTGGTTCGATAACATCATCGATATAGCCATACTGTGCAGCTTGGTAAGGATTAGCAAACATCTCTGTATACTCTTCTTCCTTTTCAGCTAAGAATGCCTTAACATCTTCGCCTGCATCTTTTTTCTCCTTTGCCTCCTTAGCACAAAGAACGGCCACGGCACCAGATGCACCCATAACGGCGATTTCGGCTGTTGGCCATGCAAAGTTAAGGTCGGCGCGAAGTTGCTTGCAGCCCATAACGATGTGGCTACCGCCGTAACTCTTACGCAAGTTGATGGTAATCTTAGGCACAGTAGCCTCTCCGTAGGCGTAAAGCAGCTGTGCACCGTGCAAGATAACAGCGTTGTACTCCTGTCCTGTACCGGGAAGGAAACCAGGAACGTCTACCAAACTAACGATAGGAATGTTGAAAGCGTCGCAATATCTCACGAAACGTGCACCCTTTCTAGATGCGTTTACGTCTAGCACACCCGCGTAAGCTGAGGGTTGGTTGGCCACGATGCCCACGCTTTGCCCGTTGAAACGTGCAAAACCCGTGATGATATTTTTGGCAAACTTAGGCTGAACCTCAAAGAATTCGCCGTTGTCGGTGATGGCCGCAATCACCTTATACATATCGTAAGCCTTGTTGGGGTCGTCGGGAAGAATGTCGTTCAGGCTGTCATCCATGCGGTTAATGGGGTCGTCGCAAGCCACATGTGGAGCCTCCTCGGTGTTGTTCGAGGGGATATAGCTTAGCAACTTCTTTATCATGTCCATAGCCTCTTCTTCGGTTTTGGCCGTGAAGTGGGTTACACCACTCTTCGTTGCGTGTACCGATGCGCCGCCAAGGTTCTCCGAATCCACGTCTTCGCCCGTTACCGACTTAACCACTTTGGGACCAGTAAGGAACATATACGATGTGTTTTCCATCATCAGCGTGAAGTCGGTAAGCGCTGGCGAGTAAACTGCACCACCTGCACACGGACCAAAGATGCCAGATATTTGGGGTATTACGCCACTTGCGAGGATGTTACGCTCAAATATTTCGCCATAGCCTGCAAGTGCGTTGATACCTTCTTGTATGCGTGCGCCTCCTGAGTCGTTCATGCAAATAACGGGTGCGCCCATCGTCATGGCCATGTCCATTATCTTACATATCTTCTGCGACATCGTTTCCGATAGCGAACCACCGTTCACCGTGAAGTCTTGCGCATACACATACACGAGCCTTCCATCAACAGTTGCCGAGCCAGCAACCACGCCGTCGCCAAGGTATTGTTTCTTTTCCATGCCGAAGTTGTGGCAACGGTGCAACTTAAACATGTCGTATTCTTCGAAGCTACCTTCGTCTACAAGCATGTCTATGCGCTCGCGAGCTGTGTATTTGCCACGTGCGTGTTGTTTTTCGATAGCTTTTTCGCCACCACCAAGACGGGCTTGTTCGCGCTTTGCGATAAGCTCCTTGATTTTTTCTATTTGTTTGCTCATAAGTTATTTAATTGTTTCCTTATTCTCAAAATATCTGCAAAGTTAGACAAAAGGAACGTAATAATCTAATTTTATGTCCCTTTTGTTGTCCTTTACATGTTTTACTGGGTATATTTTTCTGCTTGTCGGACAAGCATTAGCGGTTTTCTGGCACCTCGTTAGAACTCGAAAAGTGCACGCACATTTATCAATCTACCAGTAAGATAGTTGGGCACGGCATACTGCTGGTTGGTTACATCGGTAATCCAAAAGTAGCTGTTTACGTTGTTTATGCCAAAGAGGTTCAGGCAATCCACGCCCAACCAAATATTCTTAAACGGCGATTTCTTCTCTCTTTGCTCATTATTTAGCAGTCGATAACTCATACCGATGTCGGCGCGCTTATAGGCCGGTGCCCTAAACGAGTGGCTTTCCAGTTGCCTATGCGGTGCAGAGAATGGCAGCCCATCGGCAAAAGCCAACTTCAACGACATCTTCCAACGGTCGGTTCCGGGAAAATAGTCGGTGAAAAACATGTTTATCGAGTAGCGTTGATCGGTAGGAAGAGGTAATGACTTGCCATTCAGTTTCATGCGCGTATCCATCAACGAAAGACTAATCCACGAGTCTGTGCCTGGAACAAATTCGCCATAAAGCTTTAAGTCGATACCTGCCGCATGCCCGTTGCTGAGGTTATCTCCATAATAAACCACCTTCACGTTGTTCACACTGTAAGGAACGAGGTTGGCCAAAGCCTTATAATACAATTCGCCCGTAAGCTTAAAGGGACGTCCCGACACGTTAAACCTGTAGTCCATGCCTGCAATGAGATGCAACGAGCGTTGGCTCTTTATCTTTTTGTTAAGCGTTACGCGCGTCTCGTTGTTCACGGTCGAAGTGTCGCGCAATTCCTTAAAGAATGGGGCTTGATAATAAAGGCCTGCCGCAAAACGCAATGTAAGATTGGAGTTGAAGGCTGGAACGATGCCCAAAGACACGCGCGGACTAACGATTGTTTCCTTATTAAAGTCCCAATGGCTCATTCTGATGCCGTAGTTAAGGGTGTAACGTGTGTTCTCGTTTTTACCACCAAACCGATAAGTGTCTTGCGCATAGGCCTCTACCCTATTTGCATCGAGCTGATTTCTAGCCCTAAGCGAATAGATAAGGTGTAAGTCGGTACCTGTATGTGGTATGCTATATCCGCTAGAATCGCGCATTTCGTACTCATGACTGCGTTCCTCAATATGTTCGCGCTTTAATGTTACGCCGCTTTCCACCTCATGCTGTTTCGACTTGTGGGCAAACACCAACTTTAAGCTTGTTACTCGAGCCTGCAAAAAGTTACGTGCATGCTGAAAATACGTTCCCACACCAAGGTTTTCGCTCGTTTCGGTCTGCGTTAACCAATATTGTCCTTGTATGTCGTAGGTTTCTTTCTCTTTGGTTTGGAAGGCCGAGGCAACCAAAGCGAGCGATGTGGCATCGCCAAAGTTGCGTTTGATACTTAACGAACCGAAGTAAGTGCGAAACAAGTCTTTCTCTTGCCCATCAAAATAAACCTTGAACGAGCGCACGTTTTGCATCGTGCCGAACTTTGTTTCGCGGTCGGCCGGCGTAAAGTTAAATTGGTTGTTGGATATGTTGCCTATGAAATCTATCTGCCACCGCTTATTGGGAATATAGCTAAGATAGGTTTGATGGTCTAAGAAATTGGGACTATACTCGCCCTTTGTTTCAAGCGAACCAAGCAGATATTTGGTTGTTTTGTACCTCACGGCATTGCTCCACGAAAACGTTTTACTGCCTAATGCCACGTAAGCCGACCCGCCTAGCAGGCTCAACGACAAGGAACTTTCAAACCGTGTGGGGCGTTTGTAGGTAATATCCAATGCCGACGACATTTTGTCGCCGTACTTAGCAGCGTAGCCTCCCGTTGAAAATCCAATCTTTTCCACCAAATCGGGGTTGATTACCGATAGGCCTTCTTGTTGTCCGCTGCGCACCAAGAACGGGCGATACACCTCTATATTATTAATATATACGCTGTTCTCGTCGAACGCTCCTCCACGAACATTATATTGAGAAGAAAGCTCGTTATGCGTTGATACGCCTGCCTGTGCCTGTATCAACTCTTCCACGGCATTGCCGCTAGCCGTTGGGGCAAGCTTGTTTACATCCTTTTTCAGTTCTTGTGTCTGTCCCGTCTGTCGGCGCATCTCAGTAATGCTCACCTCCCCCAACGTGTTGTCGCCCTCGTGCAACACCACTTGCAACGTCTGTTTGCCCCGCGGATTTCTCAAAACACGTGTTTTGGTTTTGTAGCCAATCATTGAAAACTTCACCACCACCGAGTCGGCCGAGTGCAAAGTAAGGTTGAACTCGCCTTTCAAGGAGGTAAGCGCCACCTTGCCCTGGCTCAACACCGAGACAGTGGCTAGCTCAATGGGCGACATTTTCTCGTCGGTGACACGCCCTTGCAGCGTAAACGTCTGGGCGTTCAGGCTCGTAGACAACAGCGACAACACAGTCGCACAAATCAATATAACGTAACGGTTCATCGCAAGTATAACGTAATGCGGCCATAAAAATTGCATACCATGAGGAGATTTGTTGCTATGGCAATGCCTGTTGAGGGATAACAGCCAACAAAAGCCCACTGACTTATGCCGTTTTAGTTCCAAAACATATCGAAGTTGCCTAGACTTTTAATGTTTCTAGAATAGAGAGGAGTGCAGAGCAAACCAACTCTCTGGTTTATAAACACACGAATACATCAACTCATCAACTTACAAGCCCACCAACTCACAAACTCACAAACTTATCAACTCACAAGCTCATCAACTTACAAGCCCACAAACTCGTCAACTCACAAACTTATCAACTTGCAAGCCCACCAACTCGCGACCTCATCAACTCTCATCAACTCACGAGCTCACAAACTCGTCAACTTACAAGCCCACCAACTTACAAGTCCATCAACTCATCAACTCAAAGACTTAATTTTATTGTTTTTATTTTACAATAAGCTTCTAATTTTCATTCCGTTCTAGCGAGAAAACTGGTTATAAAGTAGTAAAATTGCTACTATTTCTAACCTTTCACACCCTTAAAATTGTTTACTTTTAAGAAAACCACCTGCTTTTTGCACCATTTAGCCTGTCTAGTTTGGTTGTCAGCTCATAATTTACCCAGCCCAATCACACGCTTTTAGACCCTAAAACCCCACTTTTTAATGCCCATTTTGTCCTTTTTAGTCCTATTTTTAATGGCGAAAAAGGTTTTGTTTATACCGTTTACTGTGTATTTTTATGCTTTTCACCTTGCATTCAGCAGCATTTTGCACTACGTTTTGCAGCATTTCACCTTGCGTTTAGCACCAAAACACACTGCATTTAGCACCAAAACGCAGTGCATTTAGCACCAAAATGCACTGCATTTAGCGGCAAAACGCACCGAATTTAGCAGCAAACAACCAAAATAAGGGTGAAAATGGCGGTCTATCCAAATAAATATTCATTTCGCTGCATTCACATACTAACCGCTTTTTGCATCAAAACCAACCTTCGCGAGAATCG
>NZ_KV815098.1:47929-63637 GCF_001814145.1 Prevotella sp. HMSC073D09
TGCGGCAAGGTGGGCGATTGGTGACCAGAAAGGGCACTCAGAATGTTAAAAAACACACTGAAAAGTTGACAGAACTTCAAGTTGACGAGCAATGGGTAATTGGGGTGACGTGATAACAAGCTGGCGAGTTGACGAGAGGTTTAGTTGGCAAGCTAACGAGTTGGACAGAGCGTTATGCCGTTAGTTTATGAGTTTATTCCTTTTTTCAAGGCATAACCACGCTTTGCCACAGACGAAGGGGATAGAATTTCAGTTCTTATCGTATCTTAGTACGGTACTTCGTACAGAAAGAGGCGTGTTTATCTTGTTTTACTGCACTAAGATAATAAACTTCCTCGCATTGTATAGAAACATTAAAAGCCAAGACCACTTGTGTGTGAGTGTAAAAGTTCGAGATTTTTTGAGTTTATAAGTTTGTTAAGTTTTTAAGCTTAAGCAGTGTTCACAGCCAACTAAATACAATCGTTACATCAAGTAAAGCATAATAGATGTCTACTTGAACAACGTCTGCAAGACATTTATTACAAACAGCTACAAATCAACAAATTAAAAACTTTACTTGCGGCGTATTTCAGGTTTAAAGAAACAAGGTTAGCTGAATTGTGGGCTTAACAACATAGCTATGCCTATTTTATTCGCCAAAGATACGTTCCGAACCGATAGTTAGGCGTTTCAGTTCGTAAAAGGAGCCGTTAAAGATATTCAAGTCCACATATCCGCGAATACCGTCTAAACGGCCGGCATCGGTGTGTTGCCAAAACTTCCATTTGCCCTTATACTCCACTTTCTCCACGTAATAATGGGCAATCCAATAAGGATAGTCGTCAAACACAGGTGCGCTAAGGTATTGTTCCTTGAACTTATAATAGGTATAGATGATTGGTTTAACGTGGTACTTGTCTTCAACAATGTGCAGCCAAGTCAGCACGTCACGCTGAAAATCTTCCACCGAGCGGTTCTTGGGCTTGTGTTCTACATCAAGTACCGGCGGCAGGTCGCCTTCTTCAAGGTGCACTTGTTTCAAAAAGAAGTTGGCTTGCGCCCTTGCCGACGACTTGTTGCTCCAAAAATGGTAAGCGCCACGAATAAAACCGTATTCGCGGGCTTGGTAAAAGTTGTCGTTGAAGTTCTCGTCGATACCCGACGAACCCTCTGTCGACTTCACAATGACGAATTTAAGCGGAAAGCCGTCGATGGTTGCGTCGCTCAACTTGTCCCAATTAATTTCACCTTGGTAGTGAGATATGTCTATGCCATGAATGGCAAAGCCGTCTGGATAATTTGCATCGCCATACAAAGCACGCCAACGAAACCCCGTAGGGCCTACAAAGAAATAATAAAACACCCATACATAAAGGCACACCACGCCCACACCGCCTAGCCACCACGCCCAACGGTGCGACGAACGAAGAAAGCCGGGAATGAGCCAGTAGAAGAAACGGGCACGACGTCTGCCGCGACCACCACTTCTCCTTGTGTTTCTTTTATTGCGAACCTTTGTTGAAGATTTTCTTGCCATATATCAATAGCGTTGCGCTTATACTGCCTTGTGGCCGTATGAGAATTCACCAGTGTCTGAATGGGATTGAAAACAAAGCCCCAACAAAGCCTTTGGTTAGGGCTATAACTTGATGGTATAAGATGGAAGAGGGCAAGAACCCACCCCGCAAAGATGTGGGTTCTTGTCTTCACTGTGTAATGTTACGCTTGCTCGAGAAGCAATGTACGTGTGGGAACATCGCAAACCTCGCTTGGCCCCCAATATTGAATAGGACCAGGATAAATGTAGCAAGTGTTTTTTGCCCATTCGTCGCGTTTGGCTGCAAAAGCTTTGAAAGGTTTTCCGTCGAGTTCAACCAGAGCCTTGCGGATAACAGGTTTCATCTCGCCGCTACGTCTTTCCATGTTCATCATCATTGTGATGGGCACTCCGCCTGCTTTCCATTCATCTGCCTGGGCCGTGGTGTTCTTCACTACGGCCATGTAGCCCGTTTTGCCGCTGGCAATGAGCAGCGCAGCACTTGTACCTAAGGCGTAACAGTAGTCGGCATCGAAGTTAGAGGGAGCGGCGCAACGGCCTTCGTAACCCATGAAGTGGTGCAAAGCAGCGAAATGGCCGTGGTATTTGCCATCCTTAGCCCATTCATCCAATTTGGCCTCTACCATTTCAGAAATAAGTTTCTCTGTCTCGATGAGCGATACCTGTACGTTGCCGTGCGGGTCGCGGTCGAGCGACAATTGGCGGGCAACACTATAGGGCAACGTTTCGAATGTTGCCTTGTTCTCGGCCGAAAGGTGGGACATGATGTAAGCGCGTTGAGCGTCTTTGTCGAGGTCTTTATAGTCGGCACCATGTGCTGCCAGCAGGTCGTTCAGCTCATGGATAAGCCTGCCGATGGCTGGAACGAACTCAATAAGCCCTTCGGGGATGAGCACAACACCATAGTTTTGTCCGTTAGCGGCACGATAAGCCACAGCCGAGGCAATTTCTTCGATGATATCGTTAAGCGTTAGGTCTTTGGCCTCCACCTCTTCGGAGATGATGCAGATGTTGGGTTGGGTTTGCAAGGCACATTCCAAGGCAATATGCGATGCCGAACGTCCCATCAGCTTAATGAAATGCCAATACTTGCGGGCCGAATTGCAGTCGCGTTCGATGTTTCCGATAAGCTCGCTGTAAGTCTTTGTGGCAGTATCGAAACCGAAAGAAGTCTCAATCTGCTCGTTCTTCAAGTCGCCGTCGATAGTTTTTGGGCAACCGATAACTTGTACGCCGTAATTCTTGGCTGCATAATATTCGGCCAATACGCATGCGTTGGTGTTCGAGTCGTCGCCGCCGATAATAACGATGGCCTTAATGTCCAACTTGCGGATAATCTCCAAGCCCTTTTCAAACTGCTCGGTTGTTTCCAGTTTCGTACGTCCGCTACCAATCATGTCGAAACCGCCGGTGTTGCGATACTCGTCAATGAAGTCGGCCGTTATTTCAATGTAATTGTGGTCTACAAGTCCGCCAGGACCCATAAGGAAACCATAAAGGCGATTATTGGGGTTCAAGCGTTTCACCTCGTCGAACAATCCCGAAATCACGTTGTGACCGCCAGGTGCCTGTCCGCCGCTAAGTATAATGCCCACGTTTATTTCTTTCGAAGGCATTTCGTCGCCTTGTACGAACTCAACCAAGGGCATTCCGTATGTGTTGGGGAACAATTTCTTAATCTCATCCTGATTGTCTACACTCTTTGTAGGAGCGCCCTCGCTCACTTTCACTGCACCTTGAAGTGCCTTTGGCAATTTGGGCTGGTAAGAAGCTCTCGCTTTCTGCAATGCACTTTTTTCCATTCTCTTATTTGAATTACTTAAATATGATAAAATTAAAACGTATGTACAAACTGTAAACAGTGATTAACGGCTATTTGCCACCAAACAAGACACGTTTGCAGCAAACCCATTTACTTCTTCTACTGCAAAAGTACCAAAATTGTTGCACACTCAAACAGAAAAACGCAACAAATGAAAATTAAGGCATATTTTTTTGCCCAAATAGTGTTTGGTATCATATTTTTTGTTATCTTTGGCTTTTGGTTGAAGGCCCATTGTGCAATCAACTGCAACAATCATCGTTTTAACGGGGCAGGGACACCCCTAAAATTTAATGCAGTATGAACAAAAGAGAATTGAAAAAAAGCGTGAACTATATTTGTTCCGAACTGTTTGCGGAGGGCGTGGCCGCTTCGCTCTACTCCCAAAATGCCGATAAAGACAACATCAACGCGTTGCTGGCATCTATTATCAACATACAAAACGACTTTGTAAGGAGAATTTCGCACCCCGAACCAGGCATGCCTTCAAAGGTGTTTTACAAACAGCTGATAAAGGATTTCAACAACACCGTTTCGGAAGTTATTGACCAAATAGCACACCTGCAATAGCCCGACATCAGGCCGAAGGTGAAAGATTAAGAGCCGAAAAGAAGAAATGAAGATAACAGTATAAGCTGCGAAGGACAAGCGTTCGAGAGAACAAGGTTTCGCGGCAATGGCTAACGACTGCCGTGGCGGCAGTTCGATATGCTGAAAAACAAAGTAAGAAATTACAGTTAGCAAACAACAAATAATGTTAAAGAATATCTGTGCGTGGTTACTATACCGACGTATGGGATGGAAAACCAACATCACGGTGGCACATCCGAAGAAGTATATCATCTGTTTGGCACCCCACACAAGCAACATGGACTTCCTTATTGGTCTGCTTTTCTCTAGGGCAGAAAACATGTCCAGCGGTTTTCTCATGAAAAAAGAATGGTTCTTTTGGCCACTTGGCCCTATATGGAGAAAGCTAGGGGGCATTCCTGTATGGCGCGATAAGAAATCGAGCATGACGGACAATCTTGCAGAATTGGCAAGAAAGGCAGACTCTTTCAGCATTTGCATCACACCCGAAGGGACGCGTTCGCTAAACCCCGATTGGAAGAAAGGCTTTTACTTCATCGCACAAAAGGCCGGCATACCTATCTTGCTATATGGCGTTGACTACGAACGCAAGCTGATTGAATGTACACGGATGATAGAACCAACGGGTGATGTTGAGACCGACATGAAAGAGATTAAACTGTATTTCAAAAACTTCAAAGGCAAAAATCCTGAACTGTTCACCATTGGTGACGTGTAACACACTGAGATGAATAAGTTTCTTTTGTGGTGCAACCTGCTCGTATGCGCATGCTTTACCAACGCTCTGGCGCAACCCAATGCCCTCTTAGTTGACTTAGACTATCAAGGGCGACCCTTAACCACCAACCTATCTAAGCCATTTAACATAACGGCAGGGCTGGGGGGCAGGTATTTATCCGTCTGGGCCAGTCATGGATTGTACTACGAAACCAAACGTAACTCGTGGCAATGGCAACGTCCGCCGCTCTTCGGAACCAACGAAGACCTCTTCACGCCCACCATCGTGTTGCCTTATCTCATTCCCATGCTAGAAAAGGCAGGGGCAATAGTGTTGTCGCCAAGAGAGCGCGACCTACAAACAGAAGAGGTGATTGTGGACAACGATGCCAACAACAATCATATATATAACCATATATATAAGGAGAAGAACGGACTGCACCATTGGCGAAACACAACTGCAAGCGGCTTTGCCAACCCAAGAACAACCTATGCCGACGGCGAGAATCCGTTTTTAATGGGAACGGCACGAATGGCACGAACCGTTCAACGAGAAGACAAACGAAGTGAAATTGCCTTCATCCCCCAAATTAAGAACGATGGGGAAAAAGCCGTTTATGTTTGTTACCAAACACTACCCAAAAGTACAGATAATGCACTATACACCGTATATCACAAAGGACAGGCCACTACTATCAGCGTAAACCAGCGCATGGGAGGCGGAACGTGGGTGTATCTAGGCACATTCGACTTTGGCAAGGGGTGTTCTGAAAACAATTGTGTGGTGCTAAACAATGTCTGTACAAGGGATGGAATGGTAACGGCCGATGCTGTTCGTTTCGGTGGAGGTATGGGAAATATCCATCGCGGAGGAAACATTAGCGGCATGCCAAGGGCTTTGGAGGGGGCTAGGTACGCCGCACAATGGTATGGCGCGCCGCAAGAAGTGTACAGTTCGAAAGAAGGACGCGATGATTATGGCGACGATGTAAACGCTCGCGGCCTAATAAGCAATTGGTGGGCTGGTGGTTCGGTGTTTCTGCCCACTAAGCCGGGGTTAGGCATTCCTATTGAACTATGTTTAGGAATACACAGCGATGCCGGAGCAGACAAACAGAGTAAAAACATCGTTGGCTCGCTGGCCATCTGCACTTCCTACTTTAACGACGGGCGATTGGCCACCGGCGTAACGCGAAACCTATCGTTGAACTTCGCCGAAAGCATGCTCGAAACAATCCACAACGACTTAGTGCAAAAGTTTGGAAGATGGGAAATTCGCGAACTTATCGACAAGAACTATTCGGAAACACGAATGCCCGACATTCCTTCGGCTATCTTGGAGACACTGTCGCACCAAAACTTCCCCGACATGCGGCTAGGTCACGACCCCAACTTTAAGTTCACTTTGGCGCGTGCCGTGTACAAAAGCATCCTCCGTTTTATGTGCAACCAACATGCAACAACGGCTATTGTCAGTCCACTTGCACCCTCCAACTTCCACATCAACTACCTCTACAACGGACGAATAAAGCTGGGATGGAGCGAAACAAAAGACGAACTAGAACCTACGGCCAAACCAAGGGGGTACATTTTATATACGGCTATCGACTCAGCAGGCTTTGACAACGGGCGGATAGTTAAGCAAAACGAGATTGAACTCTCCTTGCGTCCCCACTCAACATATAGCTTTAAGGTGGCGGCAGTGAACCAAGGAGGCGAGAGTTTCACAACAGAAACTCTCTCGGCATATTACCAACCAG
Source organism: Prevotella sp. HMSC073D09 (assembly GCF_001814145.1). Classification (NCBI taxonomy): domain Bacteria; kingdom Pseudomonadati; phylum Bacteroidota; class Bacteroidia; order Bacteroidales; family Prevotellaceae; genus Prevotella; species Prevotella sp. HMSC073D09. The sequence continues at coordinate 54,360 of NZ_KV815098.1, forward strand.
AGGCCACCTGCACCATTTTAGTGGTCGATGGGTTCGATAGACTTTCCTCCCCAGCTGTAATCAGCACGCCACTACAACAAGGTTTCGACCTAAACGAAGACTTCGGAGTGAGCTTGGGTACACAAGCGGCATGGGTTGGCTACCAACAGAACTTCAACAAAAGGGCTGCTGGCGTTGACGGATGGCAGGGATTAGGATATAGCGATACAAGTTTGCAAGGGCAATTGGTTGCAGGCAATGACCAAAACACCGCCCGAACACACGTTGAAGACATTGCGGCAATAAAGAAATATAATGTGGTATCGGCATCTATGAAGGCCGTTGAGAAAGGATTATGTAACCTTTCGCGCTATCAGTGCATAGACATCGCATTGGGCTTGCAACGCAACGACGGCCATTCGCTCGTGAAATACAAGACGTTCACGCCCACCGTTCAAAAGATTATACGCGAATACAGTCGCAATAACGGTCGATTGATTGTAAGCGGAGCATACGTTGGCACCGACATGAGGGACTCGTTAGAGCAAGTTTTCTTGGCCGATGTATTCAAGGCATCGTTCGAAGGTGCGGTGCGAACAGACACACTGCTCGCTGCCATCAGGCCTTTGGCGAGCGATACAGATTCTATTCCGCGCGACAGCGTTGTGGCTTTGCTCTACAAATCGCCCAATGCCGTGCACTACGCGCCCCAAATGGTAGACGTATTAAGCCCATTAGACAATGCTACAACGGGCTATCGCTACGCTGGATGGTGGCCTGCATCAGTGGCTTACGTGGCAGGCAGTCGGCGAAGTCATCTTTTCGGTTTTCCGTTAGAGTGCATCAAGGACCGCGAGGACCGCAGGCGGATAATGGCCGAAACCATCGACACGATAATGAAGTAATAATTAAACCAATACAGATATGTATAAAATTCAAGCCAATAATTCGGGAACGCGAACCATCGACGTGAGCGACCTACACTTGGAAACGATTGACAAGTACGCCTTACTCAAAAACCTTGTAGACAGCAACGGCATCATTGACGAGGAGGTTTTAGACAAGTTGAAGTATAACGTTAGGTCGTTGTTGGAGTCGGAAACAGGTAAAGACAAAGCGTTGTTAGACCTCTGTCTCGACGTTATCTATAACAACAACATGAAAGCCTTTGGCTTACACCAGCTCGTGTTGCTCTATATCGAGTGGAAGACCAACGCAAACAAGTCTTCGGTAACAGAATAAAGTACGTTTTTCGTTAAAACAAATTCTAATGTAAAGGCAAGGATTACGGCTCGTTAACTCGTAACCCCGCTAACTTGTCAACAGATAAAGAACTGCATTGAACAATTACAGGTTAACAGACTTCTTACCCACCACAAAGAAAGAATGCGAACTAAGGGGATGGGAACAGCTAGATGTCATCCTTTTTTCGGGTGACGCGTACGTCGATCACCCCTCTTTTGGCGAGGCCGTTATTGGCCGTTGCCTTGAAGCGGCGGGCTATAAGGTGGCCATTGTGCCGCAGCCCGACTGGCATGGCGACTATCGCGACTTCAAGAAACTAGGCGTTCCGCGCCTGTTCTTCGGCATTTCGCCCGGCTGCATGGACTCGATGGTAAATAAATACACAGCCAATAAGCGACTCCGTTCAGAAGATGCGTATAGTCCAGACGGCCGACACGACTGCCGTCCAGACTATCCTACGGTGGTTTATACGCAAATTCTCAAAGAACTTTACCCCGACGTGCCTGTGGTTTTAGGGGGTATTGAGGCCTCTATGCGCCGACTTACGCACTACGACTATTGGCAAGACAAGGTGAGAAAGTGCATTCTATGCGACTCGAAAGCCGACATCATACTCTATGGAATGGGCGAAAAGTCGATTTTAGAGCTGTGTGCTAGTCTCGAAAACGGGCAGCACATTAGCACCATTCACCATATTCCGCAAACCGTTTTCATGGTCGACAAGAACAGCGTTCCTGGCGGAATAACCGATAAAGACATCATTTTGAACAGCCACGAGGCCTGCCTGAAAGACAAACGCAAGCAAGCCGAAAACTTCAAACACATTGAAGAAGAGGCCAATAAGGTGCATGCACAACGCCTTTTGCAAGAAGTAGACGGCATGTATGCCGTGGTTAACCCACCCTACCCCACACTCACGACCCAAGAATTAGACGCCACTTTCGACCTGCCTTATACTCGCTTGCCCCACCCCAAGTACAAAAACAAGCGCATTCCAGCCTACGAGATGATTAAATTCTCGGTAAACATGCACCAAGGATGTTTCGGGGGATGCTCGTTCTGCACCATTTCAGCCCACCAAGGCAAGTTCGTGGTGTGCCGTTCGAAAGAAAGCATACTAAATGAAGTGAAGAAAGTGGCGCAAATGCCCGACTTCAAGGGCTATCTTTCGGACCTAGGCGGACCATCGGCCAACATGTATGGCATGGCTGGGCGCAACAAAAAAGCGTGCGAAGTGTGCAAACGGCCGTCGTGTATCAATCCCGAAATATGCCCAAACCTCAATACCGACCACTCGAAACTCATCGAAATATATCGTGCCGTAGATGCTTTACCAGAGATAAAGAAAAGCTTTATCGGAAGTGGCGTACGCTACGACTTGCTGCTCCACAAGAGCAAAGACAAGAAAGTGAACGATGCCGCGATGGAATATACTAAGGAGTTGATACGACATCATGTAAGTGGACGTCTTAAAGTGGCTCCCGAACACACCAGCGATGAGGTGTTGCGTAGCATGAGAAAGCCAAGTTTCACACAGTTTGAGGAGTTTAAGCGCATCTTCGACAAGATAAATGAGGAGGAAAATCTTAGGCAACAAATCATTCCTTACTTCATGAGCAGCCATCCTGCGTGTAAGGAGGCAGACATGGCCGACTTGGCCGTGCGTACCAAAAGGCTTGACTTCCATCTCGAACAGATACAAGACTTCACCCCAACGCCCATGACCGTGAGCACCGAGGCATGGTACACAGGTTACGATCCTTACACGCTTGAACCCGTTTTCAGTGCCAAAACGCCCAAAGACAAGAACAACCAAAGGCTATTTTTCTTTTGGTATAAGAAGGAAGAAAGGCAAAACATCGAGCGCGAACTTAGAAAGATTGGTCGCCCCGAACTGATTAACGAACTTTATTCCTCAAACGATTGGGGCAGACAGCAAAGTTCGGGCAAAGGCAAGAAAGATGATAAGAACCATCGTGAGCATAAAAACAGCCGCACGGAAAAGGCTTACGAGCCCAAACCTTCGCCTAAAACGGCTGAAAGAAAATCGTTCAACCCAAATTTCCACAACGGAAAACCAAATAAGTCGAAAGGTAAGCGAAGATAAGCCACGGCAATATTGGTATGCCATTGGCTTTCTCTACACATCAAAAAACGATATACACAACCCACTTTAAAGCATGCAAATACTTCTATCGTGCGCCAAAGACATGGCCACAAAGCCCATAACATTCCCTAACGAACGTGCCAACGAACCGCATTTCATCGCAGCTGCCCAGGAGATAGCGGCCGAAATGATGAACTTCTCAACGGAAGAATTGGAAGAAATGCTCAAAATTAACAGCAAGCTAGCCAACCAAAATTGGCTCAGGTATCAGCATTTTCTGCAAACAGGCGACACTTCGCACGCTGCTCTTGCATTCACAGGCATGGCCTACAAGCACCTGAAAGCGAGCAGTTTCAACCAAGAAGACATTTGCTTTGCCAACCAACACCTTTGGATAACCTCCTTTCTATACGGACTTTTACGGCCACTCGATGCCATAAAGCCACATCGTTTGGAAGGTTATGTGCGCTTACAAAACCACGACGACATACGACTGTTCGACTATTGGAAACCTCGTCTTACCCAACATTTCATCCAATCAATAAGCAACGACAATGGCATGCTTGCCTATCTTGCAAGCGAAGAGATGAAATCGCTCTTCGATTGGAATGAGGTAAAGAAGAAAGTTAAAATCTTTGAGCCCCAGTTCATGGTCGAGAATGCCCGTGGCAGGAAAACAATTGTGGTGTACACAAAGATGTGTCGCGGGGCAATGGCCAACTACATCATCAAAAACAAGATAACCAATACCGACGACTTGCTCGCTTTCGAATACGAAGGGTTTAAGTTTGCAGAGTGGATTGACAATGGCAAAACGCCACTTTTCGTCCTCGGCGCACCCTAAACCGCTTTCTTCTGTTGCCTTTTAAAGCTCGTTCTTACAACTAATCGTAAGTCAAACACGGCTTATCTCATGGCAACAGAAACACAATAAAAAGCATTTTATCAGCATAAAGGCCACAAAAACGCCCTGTTTCTTTTTGCGCTTTCAACGATTTGCATTATTTTTGCAGGGTATTAATACGAGAAAAATTGAAAGTCAAACGAATTATAAACGACACATTCAAGGTAGCCCTATCGCTCTTCCTCGGCGGAGCGATATTGTATTGGATGTATCGCGGCTTTGATTTCAAACAGGTTGAGCGCGTTATGCTCCACGAAATGAACTGGACTTGGATGCTGCTTTCCTTCCCCTTTGGCATCATGGCCCAAGTGTTTAGGGGATGGAGATGGCGACAGACACTCGAACCTATGGGCGAAAAGCCCAGGGCATCGACAGCCATACATGCCATTTTCGTTTCGTATGCCGTAAGCTTAGTTATCCCCCGAATAGGCGAGTTTGCCCGTTGCGCAGTGCTAAGGCGATATGATAAGATAGACTTTGCTAAGGCATTGGGAACCGTTGTTACCGAGCGTGCCATCGATTCGCTATTGGTATTGGCCATTGCAGCCATAACCCTACTGGCACAGGTGAGCATCTTCGACAGCTTTTTCACCAAAACAGGGACGAGCCTACATGCCATTGTAGGCCAATTCTCAACCACAGGCTACATCGTTACGGCCGTTTGCGCCATAGCAGTAGCCGTATTGCTGCACTTCTTACTAAAAAGAATGGCCATATATAATAAGGTGAAAGAAACGGTTAAAGGCATTTGGCAAGGCATTAACTCGATAAGGAAGGTACGCAACAAATGGCTCTTCGCCTTTTTCACATTGGCTATATGGGGCAGTTACTTTCTGCACTATTACCTAACCTTCTTTTGTTTCGAGGCGACAGCAGGTTTGGGCATGGCTTGTGCAATGGTTACGTTTGTGGTTGGCAGCATGGCGGTAGTGGTTCCAACGCCCAATGGGGCTGGCCCTTGGCACTTCGCCGTGAAAACTATGCTCATCTTATATGCCGTAGACAGCACAGCCGCACTCAATTTTGTGCTTATCGTGCATTCGGTTCAAACGCTCTTGGTTATTCTCCTTGGCGTTTACGGATGGATGGCATTGGCATTCTCGCACTCAAAGCGTGCAACAACAGTCGAATAACCAAATCATACATATATTTTACTAACTTTTAAACAACCGCTTTATGAGTGAAATTAAAAATTTAAAGCCTGAAAGCATTTGGCGTAACTTCTACAATCTTACGCAAGTACCACGTCCGTCGGGACATTTAGAGAAAGTTAAGACCTTTCTTCTGAACTTCGCTAAGGAAGTGGGCGTAGAGGCGTTCGTTGATTCTGCCAACAATGTGGTGATGAGAAAGCCGGCATCGCCTGGCATGGAAAATCGAAAAACCATAACCCTACAAGCGCACATGGACATGGTTCCGCAGAAATCGGCCGACAGTACACATAATTTCGAGACCGATCCCATAGAAACGTGGATTGACAACGAATGGGTTCGGGCGAAGAACACCACACTGGGCGCCGACAACGGAATTGGCGTTGCTGCCATCATGGCCGTTATGGAAGACAAGAGTTTGAAGCACGGCCCCGTTGAAGGGCTTATCACGGCCGATGAGGAAACAGGCATGTATGGTGCCAACGACCTGCCCGCCAACGAGCTGCAAGGCGACATCCTACTTAATCTCGACTCCGAAACATGGGGCTGTTTTGTAGTGGGCAGTGCCGGCGGTGTGGATGTTACCGCTACGCGCAACTACAAAGAAGTGCCCGTAAACAAAGACAGGGTGGCCTTAAAAGTTACCATCAAGGGTTTAAAAGGGGGACACTCAGGATTGGAAATACACGAAGGCAGAGCCAATGCCAACAAGCTAATGGCACGCGTTGTGGCCAAGTTGGTTGCCGAATGCAGTGCCGAACTTGCCATTTGGCACGGCGGCAACATGCGCAATGCCATTCCTTATAAGGCCGAAACCATCATTACCCTCCCTGCAAACAACGAAGACAAGGCCTGTTCAATTGTCAACGAGATGAAGATTTTGTTTGAAACAGAGTATCGTTTTGTTGAAGATAAGGTAGAACTATTTGCAGAAAAGGCTCTTCTACCAGAGAAACAGATGGACGCCACCGATAGGGACATCGTGATGAAATCGATTTTCGGATGCCACAACGGCGTTCTACGCATGATACCTGCCATTCCCACCGTCGTTGAAACGTCGTCTAACTTAGCCATCATCGACATAGAAAATGGTAACGCCAGGTTACTTATACTAGCTAGAAGCTCTAGCGAAACGATGAAAGCATATATCTGCGACACACTGAAAGGCACACTTACACTAGGTGGCTTTGATGTGAAACTTAGCGCAGACTATCCTGGCTGGGATCCAAACACCGATAGCGAGACACTTAATCTGATGCAACGTTTACACAAGCAGCTATTTAACGAAAACGCCATCGTTAAGGTAGACCATGCTGGTTTGGAGTGTTCCATCATCCTCAGCAAGTACCCTCACATGGATGTTGTTTCCTTTGGACCAACCATCCGTTCGCCTCACAGCACCAGCGAACGCTGCCTACACGAAACGGTAGCCCCCTTCTGGGACTTGTTAAAGAAAGTTTTGGAAGAAGTTCCACAAAAATAAACCAGCGATGGTAAACAGAACCAACGACGCCAAAGTCCCTCTCATAGGGATTGACAGGCATCGCATAGCAACCGACGGGCATGGAGTTACCACGCTCGTCGGTTTCTTCGGTTGTCCGTTACGCTGCAAGTTATGTTTAAACGACCAGTGTCACGACACGCGCAGACGTTGGCAGCGCATGTCGCCACAAGCGTTATACGACGAGTTAAAGCAAGACGAGCTGTATTTTCTAGCCACAGGAGGCGGCGTAACCTTTGGCGGTGGCGAACCATGCTTGCAAAGTCGTTTCATCAAGGCATTCAGAAACATCTGCGGAACAGCATGGAACATCACTGTGGAAACGAGCCTATACGTTCCACAGAGCCACTTACGCCGATTGCTAAACGTGGTAAACACATACATTGTGGACATTAAAGACCTTAATCCAGACATCTACCTAGAATATACCAGCAAAGACATCGGCTTATTAAAAGAAAACCTGCAATGGCTTACAGCACACGTGGCGAAGGAGAATATCTTTGTGCGCGTTCCTAGCATACCTAACCACAACACGCCGGAAAACATCGAATACAGCGTTGAAGAACTAAAAAAACTAGGCCTTGTTAATATCGAATGTTTCGATTACATCAACCCGAAACAAGTGAAATAAGGGACGTTTCCACCCCATCCGCCCCAACAACTGTCGCAAATGCCTTTTCTCTTACCTGCAATTACACACCCTACACAGCCCGAACTCCCCCTATCAATATTGAACAGCCGATTGTTGGCGGTATAAATCTTTATGGGATAATCTTTCAATGGTCAAACAGAATTGGATTCGGAAAGCCACAAATGAAGCGTAGGCAAACAACACACCTACTTTTACACCGCGTAAAGCCTTGTTAATGCCATGCTGTACACGCGTTGCACTCTTCTATCAGCTATTTTCCAAAAGCAATTCTGTTTGACTATAACAACTCAGAACACAGTCGCACAAAGATACAGAACAAGAGCCGTAAGGTTGTAAAATATTTGTACCAACTTTTAACATTGTGAGCGGCTTCGCCGCAAAATTTCCGAGCAGAGGTTGGATTTTCGCGCGTATTTTTCAAGTTTGTAACTGTTTGGTTTATTGCAATTTACGACAAATAATGCACAAAAAAACATATTGTTTAGCACACTTTATGGCTATAGAACGTCAATAAATGCACCGGCAAGAGCCAACAAGCCCTTATCATCCAAAATGGTCAAAACATCCATAAATAGCACCTAAAATACTGCTTTACATGGATTTTGGGTGGGTTTTGCTGCATTTGGCCTCGCGTTTTGGTGCAAAATGCAATGCGTTTTGGTGCATATTGCAATGCGTTTTGGTGCAAAATGCGTTGCAACATCAGGCGCATAGACTCCATTTTCTAGTAGTTGTGGATGCAAATTTGGGAGAAATTTCCTTCAAAGAGAAATGCAAAAGCATAGTAAATGACCAAAAATGGTGGGGATAGGCACTCAAAAATAGCTGGAATTTTATCTCTTGGACGCATTTTATATAGCTTTTAGCAGGTGATTTTTGCTAGAATGGTTCGGCCAACGAGCGTGGTTTGTAAAATATATTTATTGTTTTAACAAAACGTTAATAGGTGCTTTCGGAGATAAAAAACAACGGCTATTGTTTTGCCTAAACAACAAGGATAAGCTGCTCATGCCAAATCGGGGCGCAAGAAACATCGATTGTTTTGCAAGGAAATAAAATGAAAGGGGGCTCAGTTGGTCTTGCAACCGAGATGCATAGCACCGAAGAGCGATAGCAGCAGTACAGAACAAGGTTATTTTCTTTAAGTACTCCCCTAAGCTTAATTATCCTTCTATTGTTATGTATAAACAGTTAACCTCGATGCAAAGCTCGCAAACATTAACTTTAATCCTAAGAAAACCGCAAGAGAAGAGAGCTCGCACATTGTGGGCATCTGCCAATCTGCACTATGTTGTGAGATGCGGTGCAAAAGTAGCCAGCTGGCTAATATGCCTGATTCGAGGCACACAATTAAGGCTATGGAGTGGCGAAAGCGTTCCACGCACAATGTCATTGCTACACGCTCCCTGCGCATGGTTCTCACAAAGAACACCACCAAGTACCCGTAAAGGCTATCCTTGACCCACTGGCACCGAAGGCCTACAACTTGGGATTCAAGAGTTTCAACGCAATTGCAGCGACCTCATACGAGCATTATAGCTGTGTGTTCAACCTCTTTGTGAGCAGGGCAACAAACACATTCGCCTAATCTTTCAATTCAAAGACAAAGGTTTTCGAGGGTACTCTGAGAGGGGTGGCAGGGGTAAAGTTCTTCATGTTTAGACTTTCAAAGATTAATGCGTAGCCCCATAAATGCCGCAAAACACAGTGCGTTTTGATGCTAAATGCAGTGCGTTTTG
>NZ_KV815098.1:63737-77005 GCF_001814145.1 Prevotella sp. HMSC073D09
CAAGGTAAAATGGTGCAAAATGCAGTGTGTTTTGCCGCTAAATGCAAGTCGATAAGCATAAATATCCGCAGAAATGGTATAAATGAAACCTCTTAGAGCCATGAAAAACATGGCTGAAAAAGGCGAAATAGTCGTTAAAAAGTAGCATTTTGGGGGCTAAAAGCAGGTAATTGGGCTTGAAAAAATACGAGGTGGCGACCAAACTAGAATGGTAAAATGGTGCAAAATGCAAGTTCTGTTCTTAAAAACGGACAATACCAAAGACGTGAAAGGTTAGAAATTGTGGCAATTTACCCACTTTACAGCCTATATTTTCGCTAGAATGGAGCGGAAATTAGAGCGATATTGTAAAGATAAAGATAAGAATTTAATTTTTTGGGGATTGCTGAGCTCGTGGGTTGATGAGCTTATGTATGGATGAACCCGTGAGTGGATGAGCTTGTGAGTGGATAAGTTCGTGAGTTGATGTGCTTGAGAGCTGTTTGCTTGTGAGTTGATGTGGTCGTGAGTCGATGAGCTTGTGAACCCGTGAGTTGATAAATTCTTGAATTTGTACGTTGGTGAATTGATATGTTTGGCTGTTGTTGGGTTTTCATGAGCCATAAGCCAGTGAGTTGATTTGTGGGGCACTTCGTATATGGGAAGAGTGCTCATCTTATGTTGGGCATCGAAAAGACAACAAACTCCTCACAATTATAGAAATAACAAAAGTCGAGACTGTTTCAATGTAAGAAGTGGGTTGGGGCTAGGTCCTAACCCACTTCTTTATATACGCGCATCTGCAAAACTTCTGTCTGCATTGTGTGCATTTCGGTATTTATGCGTATCTTTGCCTTTGTAAAAAGTTACACATGGCAAAAACATTCACCACATTCGGCCATTCGTCCGACGAGTTTCGGCGCGACGAATTGGTACGCAAAATAGAACATGCACTGCAAGAGCTCACCCTCGGCGAACTTGAAGCGCTGTATTACGACATGATTTCGAAAGACTATCTAAGAGACTAAGGCTTATGAACACGAAAAAGAACAAGGAAGAGCAGATACTTATCCGCATTACAGGACAAGACCGACCAGGGTTAACTGCCTCTGTAATGAAAATCCTAGCGCGTTACGATGCACAGATATTAGACATCGGACAAGCCGACATTCATAGTTCGCTGTCGTTAGGAGTGCTTATCCGTATCGACGACAAACACTCTGGCCAAGTAATGAAAGAACTTCTTTTTAAGGCCACCGAATTAAATGTACATATTGGTTTTGAACCCATTGGCGACCAGCAATACGAAGATTGGGTTCACGGACAAGGCAAAAATCGCTACATCCTTACACTTATTGGCCGTAGTCTTTCGGCCAAACAGATTGAGGCGGCCACAAAGGTAATATCGTCGCAAGGATTTAACATCGACTCCATCCTTAGGTTAACGGGTCGAATCAGCATTATGAACCCCGACAAGAACGTGCGCGCTTGCATTGAGTTCTCGTTGCGAGGAACGCCACAAGACCGCTCGGCCATGCAGAAACAACTAATGGCCCTCTCGGCCGAAATGGGTATCGACTTCTCGTTTCAGAAAGACGACATGTACCGTCGCATGCGTCGCCTGATATGCTTTGATATGGATTCAACCCTCATCCAAACAGAATGTATTGACGAATTAGCCATGCGTGCTGGCGTTGGAGATAAGGTGAAGGCCATTACCGAGAGTGCCATGCGAGGCGAGATAGACTTTAAAGAAAGTTTCAGGAAACGCGTTGCCCTGCTCAAAGGCCTTGATGTCGGGGTGATGAAAGACATTGCCGAACACATGCCTATTACCGAAGGCGTTGACAGGTTGATGGCGGTACTGAAACGATATGGCTACAAAATCGCCATATTAAGCGGCGGATTTACCTATTTTGGTGAGTTCCTGCAACACAAATATGGTATAGACTACGTATATGCCAACGAGTTGGAGGTTGACGACAACGGAAAACTGACTGGAAACTACGTGGGAGAAATAGTAGACGGACATCGCAAGGCCGAACTGTTGAAACTTATTGCCCAAGTGGAAAAGGTTAATTTAGCACAGACCATCGCCGTTGGCGACGGCGCAAACGACTTGCCCATGATTTCAGAGGCGGGACTTGGCATAGCCTTCCATGCCAAACCGCGCGTTGTGGCCAATGCCCAGCAGTCTATCAACACCATCGGACTAGACGGTGTGCTCTACTTCCTTGGCTTTAAAGACAGCTACATCAATGCCTAAACAAGCATAATACAAACAAAAACGGCCAATCACACATTGCGTGATTGGCCGTTTTTGTCGGGGCGACAGGATTCGAACCTGCGACCGCCTGGTCCCAAACCAGGAGCGCTACCGGGCTGCGCTACACCCCGAATCGCAAAACCCATTGTTGTTTTGCGGTTGCAAAGGTACTACTATTTGTTGGGTACTGCAAATATTTGTTTAACTTTTTATGATATCCAAGTCTACAAATATCTTTTTAAGTATTTGTACGCCACGTTCCACTTGCTCTTCCGTATGCGTTGCCATCAATGCCATACGCACAAGCGTATCTTGCGGCGCACATGCCGGCGGAATAACGGGATTGATGAAAACGCCCGCTTCGAAGGCCAGCTTTGTTACAAGGAAAGTTTTCTCCACATCGTGAACATAGAGTGGGATAATGGGACTTTCGGTGTCTCCAATTTCAAAACCCTCCTCCCTAAAACGGCGCAGCGCATAGTGGGTAACCTCCCAGAGCCTTTCAATGCGTTCGGGTTCTTGCTGAATGATGTGCAACGCCTCAAGTGCCGCTGCCGTTGCAGCAGGCGTGTTGGATGCGCTGAAGATGTACGAACGGCATGTGTGGCGAAGGTAATTGATGGTATCGGCATCCGATGCAATAAAGCCGCCGATGGATGCAAGGCTCTTTGAGAATGTTCCCATGATAAGATCCACCTCGTCGGTAAGGCCGAAATGCTCGCAAACACCACGGCCATGTTTGCCAAAAACGCCAAGGCTGTGTGCCTCGTCCACCATAACCGAGCAGTTGTACTTATGTTTCAAGGCCACAATCTCAGGAAGTTTGGCCAGGTCGCCCTCCATGGAGAACACGCCATCCACAACAATCAGCTTAACGGCCTCGTGAGGTAGCGACTTGAGAATGTTCTCCAAGTCTTCCATGTCGTTGTGTTTGTAGTGCAACTGTTTGGCAAACGACAAGCGCCTTCCGTCTACAATGCTGGCATGGTCGCGGTCGTCGCAAATAATATAGTCGCCTCTTCCAACCACCATTGCCAGCACACCCTGGTTAACCGAGAAACCCGTAGAGAAACATAACGTATCATCCTTCTGCACGAATGTGGCCAACTCTTTCTCCAATTGTACGTGTAAGTCTAGCGTTCCGTTAAGAAACCGACTTCCGGCACAGCCAGAGCCATACTTGTCTAGCGCGTCTTTGGCGGCCTTCACCACCCTTTCGTCTCCCGTCAGTCCGGTATAGGCGTTCGAACCAAACATCAAAACATGATGTCCATCCATCTCTACTTCGGTTCCCTGTTTGCTGGTTATCTCGCGAAAATAGGGATAGACACCCGCTTTAATATATTTTTGCGGTTCACGATAAGCCTTGTATCTTTCTTGTAATTGTCCCATTTTTAAATAGGTAAAAGAACTATTTTTTGTTTATCAGAGTGCAAAGGTACGAAAAAATACAGCAAAACGCCTATCTTTTCAAAGAAATCGGCCTTTAAAGCGTTTTTCGTCTGTTATGTGCTGTTATCAAATGTTTTTTATTATCTTTGCAATAAGGCTTGATTAACGCCCTTAAAAACGAAGTTAAACCCTGTCTGGAAACCATAAAACGAAACGGAATGAAAAAGAAAATTGTATTCATCATGAACCCCATATCAGGGACGGGAAGTAAGAAAGGCATTCCCGAAGCTATTGATAGATACATCGACAAGGAACTTTTCGACTACGAAATACGAACCACCGAGTATGCCGGACATGCTTGCCACATTGCCACCGAGGCCAAAGAGCAAGGTGTAGACGTGGCGGTGGCCGTTGGCGGCGATGGCACCGTTAACGAGGTTGGGCGGGCCATTGTGGAGTCTGACACGGCCTTGGGCATCATTCCCTGCGGGTCGGGCAACGGATTGGCACGCCATCTGATGTTGCCCATGAACGTAAAGAAATGTTTGCAGCTGATAAACACGTGCGAAATACACAGGCTAGACTATGGGAAAATTAACGAACACTACTTTTTTTGCACCTGCGGCATGGGGTTCGATGCCTTTGTCAGCCAGAAGTTTGCCCAAGCAGGTAAGCGCGGCCCCATCACTTACGCCGAAAACATCCTGCGCGAGGGCTTGAAGTATCAGCCCGAAACCTATGAAATAGAAGACGAAACGGGCGTACATCGCTACAAGGCCTTCCTTATTTCGTGTGCCAATGCCTCGCAATATGGCAACAATGCCTACATTGCGCCTAGGGCATCGATGAGCGATGGATTGTTAGACGTAATCATTATGGAGCCTTTCGACTTGCTTGATGCACCGCAAATTAGTCTCGACATGTTTAACAAAACCCTCGACAAAAACTCGAAGATAAAAACTTTCAGATGTAAAGAGCTAAAAATACACCGAAAGAACGAGGGTGTAATACATTTTGACGGCGACCCTGTTGAGGCTGGCAAAGACATTGTTGTGTCTCTAAAAGAAAAAGGTATTAATGTGATTGTAAACCCCGATGCCGACAAGTCGTTGCGAGAACCCAACGCCTTCCAATCTATTGCCGCCTCGCTTTTCAATGAACTCAACGACATGCGCCGGGTTTTCAATAAACGAAGTCAGAAGCTACCGCTGCTGGGAAAGGTTATCCAACGCAAGCTTACACGATAGAAGCCGCAGGCATTGCGCTAAGCAATAATCAAAACAACCTTTCAATCGTGCAATACCTCCTTAAAGCCTAAGTCTGGGTTTGGATTTAGGTGGATGGCAATTATGCTTATTCGCACTGAAAAGTGGGTAAATTGTTGGAGAACCGACAAGCTAAGCAGTTGATGAGGCAACCAGTTAACGAGCAGACAAGAAGAGCAGTCTGGTAAACAAGTAGATGAGTAAAGGTGATAAGTTTGGTTAACGAGTAGGCGAGTTAACGAATTGTCACGGTAGGTAGTTTAGCTAACAAGTTGGCTGGCACAGCCATCTTTTCACCTTTAAACCACCTTTTCCACCTTTTCACTCCTTCACCCTTTCACCTTTTCACTCTTTTCACCCTTTCACTTTTTCACCTTTTCACCCTTTCACCCTTTCACCTTTTCACCCTTTCACTTTTTCACCTTTTCACCCTTTCACCCTTTCACCTTTTCACCTTTCACCTATAAAAGCGGAAAGCGAAGCGCGCCTATAATGGCCGCTCCGCCTTCTTAAAGTATAATGGTTCAACAATTAGCCTTTGCAAATTGTCAGTCAGCAGTTCATTTACCTCTCGCGCTAATAGACAACACCCCAAGGCAGAATTTCCTCATCTTCTTCCTCCTCGTCGAATACAAATGACTTTGCATCGGCATCGTCGGATTGGTTACCAGAGTTCTGCAACATCAGTATCGGCTCATACTTATTGGTAACAATCTCGGATATTGGTTTTATATAATTCGTCTTCATAGCTCATCCCTTTCATTCTTGTACAGATACCTTTACTCCATTAATAACATACACACCAGCGGCAACAGGAACAGACCGTGTTTCGTTGGCCTTCAAATTCAGCTTGGCCACACTCATGCCGTTTACACCAAACACTTCAACGCGTTGTGCCTTCTTTGCAAAGAATGTAATCATTCCGTTTGCGGCCGTTACTGCTAGGTCGGCGTTAGCTTTTACGTTGTTGATGCCCGTTGTTTCGCCGTTCTCGCCAAACACAACATCGAAGGAAGCCATCTTAGCACCGCTTGTACTGCTGAACGAATAGTACGAACGGAATGGTCTTACTTTCACTTGTTTCGGGTCGGAAGGCAAGTTCAGTGATGAATAGTACTTGTTGTTGGCAAAATAGAACACCTTTTCAACATTATCTCCACAATAGGTACCCCTATTTTCAAAGGCATAGTTCGTTCCGTTTCCACTTCCCGTGGCCTTTTCGCCCGCCAAGTAAGTGTTGTTCTTATGGGCGGTGGTGGGCATAATGTCTGCGCCATACTGCATGGCCAAGAACGATTGACCGTCTTTTGGCGTATAAGCATCGTTCACCAATATCATGTAGGGTTTGTTGGCCTCGGTTGTCATTCCTTCTGCCTTAACAAAATGAACATCGCCATCGAACTTCATATAGTCGTAACCTGGTTTCTGTTCGGGACTAACATTAAGGCAATTAGTTGCTTGCATCACATATACCTCAAACGAGCAATCGTCGCCCTTGTTCACGTGCTTGCCGTCTGTCAAAGCCAAAGTGAACGGCAACATCAACGTAGCTTTCTTTGCTTGGCCGTTGGTTCCAGTTACCTCGCGCGTATAGAGAGCGTAGTTTGCAGCATCAACGCGTATCTTATAAGGAGAATAGAAAGGCTGTTTATCTGTGAGGATGATGTTTCTTGCAGCCTTATAGGTTCCACCTTCCTCTGCATAAGCAAAGTTGTCGGCAGCATGAGTGGTGTTCTTGGGCAAGAATACCAGGGCGTTCTTAGCCAGTGCATTCTTCAATGTGGTCCACGAGCTGCCGTTAGATGAGTATGCGCCTTGCATTTGGCTCCCCATGTCTACATAAAGCAGCTTATCCATTGCGGCGGGTACATTGCTTCCGCCAGCTGCAATAGCAGTTTCCAACTGCTCTTTCACCGCTTCTACAGAGCTATATCCTAAGTTACCTTCATTATCTTTGGATGTAACAACAGCGCCATAGAACTCTCCGCTTTCTGCTTCGCCATAGAACGACTTGTCGTATATCTTCTCGAAAGCAACACTCGGCGTATAGGTTCGGGCCACAAGGTGTATCTCCATGTCGTAGTATGCGTAATAACGATGCTGTGTAGCAGTGGTAGGAGCGATGTTATAACGCGTCTCGTCTGTGGTGAAGACGTAAGCGTTGGTCATGTAATCCTTGTTTTCTTCCGTCGGGGTCATCACCACATTGTTAAACTGACCGCCCGCAGCGGCATACTTTTCTAGCGTAAAGGGATATTCAATCAACGAAGTTGCAGTGCCAGTCTTGCTCACTTCATCGGCATTGTTAAACTTAAACGCCTTTGTTCCTGCCGTGGCCACAGACACTTTCTTCGTGTAATCGTAGTTGGCCGCAAAGTCGGGATGACGGTAGATGTTGTTGTTCGACTCGCCAAAGAGGTTGAAATATTCGGACTTTACAAAACCGAAACGTGCATTACCATTAGACGAACCATCGTAATATGTATTGTCGGCACACTTGCTCTTCAAGTTTTCGAAGGTAAAATGGCAAGCGGTGTTGAGCCAATCGCGCGGTATATAGAAGTAGAACACACCGCCACCCACGCTGAAATCGTTAGAAACGAACTCGCGCGAGATCTTCATGTCGCCGTGAGTGCACATCAGTTCCATGTGATTGATGTAGGGGTCGAGTGCTTCCACCGTGAGTTCGATGTTTACAAGGCCGTTCCCTCCTACTACTTCCAACTTTACAGCATCGTTGTTCAAGTCGTCCATTACAAAGTTTCCAGGCTGAGTGACGTTAATTTCTTTGGCAGCCTTACCCGTTTTGTCGTAGACTTTCAATGTATAAGTGCCCGATGCGTTGGAACGTTCCCATTGTGCAGTTCCCACATTGTCGTATTCTGCAAAGTAAACGGGACTACCTGGTTTGGTTCCAAACATGTACAAGTTGTTACATACAATTCCTTCTCCGACAAGGCTAAACCGACTACCTGTTCCATTGCCTATCGTTAGGGTATTGTTTGGGTCAACTACCAAGTAGTTTGAAGTGCCAACAACATTGATGCGTCCTTGAGCGTCAATCTCCCATTTTTGTTGTGTGGTGCCAAAGGTCGCATCTCTCTGTAAGTACCAAACGTCTCCACCTTCTATATATTTAATGTAGAACTTTTGCTCTGCACTTATGGTATAATTCACCTTTGCAGAAGTGATACGATAGTGCAAAGGCACATCATTTCCTTTTTGGTCTTTGGTACAAACAGGCGTTTCGGCAAAGTAAGTTTGCCCTGGTTGTATCTCGAAATAACCCATTTGGTCGATGGTTACCGCTTTGATTGTTTTGTTACCAACGGCAGAACCTGCTGTACGGCTATTCAAATCCAAGGTTTCGTCAACGCTAGCCCCTTCGTAAAACAGCGACTGAGCCATCAAGTCTTTCACGTTTCTGTAAACATAGCTTTGTCTTTTTACGCCCGTATAGGTGTTTTGGGAGATTTGTCCAAGGTCCACTTTCCCCGTGGGGAATGGACATTGCACAACACTTACCCCCTCCGCGCTAGCTTGTTTCGGAGCAATGTTAACCTTAAATGGAGCTTCGGGAGTGAAAGTTAGCTCAACATATTTTAATGTAACGCCCACGTATCTGCCTGAAACGTGGCTGTTAACACCATTGGCAATCTTAAAATAAAGTATGTTGCCCATGTCGCTCTCCACCATACTGGTGCGTTCGATGGTGAATTCTTCATTGCTCATACCCTTTTTCAGGTTCTTATAATAGGCCGACATGAAATCAAACCTCGAATTGGTTTCACCGAAATAGAAAGCGCGATCGTGCGTTACGCGAAGCTTGGCTTTTCCGTTTCCAAACACGTCAACGTTGTTTTGCACAATAATCTTATAGCTTGTAAATCTGTATCCATGTGGCAAAGCGAAGGTAATAAAGCCATCTTCTCGCTGTCCGCCAAACACTTGTATGCCCGTATCGGCTCCTGTGTTATAAAGGTTGTTGCCATGTACGGCCAATTGTCCGTTTGGCGAAAGCGTTTTTAGGTCAGATGCGGTCATTGTCAGTGGCAGTTGGTGGTGTTTCCATGTGGCAAAACCGCCCGATGCAAAGCCGGTTTCGGTTGCTCCACCAGAATAAGTGGTCTGCGAACAAATCATACTACCTGTGTTTTCGCTCACTATAACGTTTTGCGCCCTGCTTGATATTCCGCAAAACATACTACTGAGCAAGAGCATGGCGAACAGTCTGCCACATGCCTTTGCGTGTAAAAACATTCTTCTCATAACACTCGTTTTTTAAATTAATAATTGTTGATAGATATACTTCTTTTCTCGTTCCTCGAAAAGTGCGTTTTCTCGCCATGACAATGTTCGAGCAAGCTCGACGTTGTTCATTTGGCTTAACGAAAACGTTCATTTTATTAAAACACATACACAACTCAATTGTTTCGCAACATACTACTCCCTATTATTGGGAGATGTGCAACTAATTAAGAATGGCTGCTATCTAAGGCAAGGCCTCTTTTCCGTTAATAACAGATAATGCGGAAGTTGCATCTACACATAAACTGCATTGTTTGATAGAGCTTAAACCCTCGGTAACAAAGTTTTCACTGTTGTCGTTAATATTTCTAGTCCTATCATTAGGTCAGCATCTCACTGTTTATTCGTTTCGTTATCTCTGAGTACCTACACCCTTACAGCGGTGCTTATCCTTTTTGAAACGGAGAATAATAATGGCATTCTCAATTTGTTATCCATGCCATTTTATCGCCTTCTGATTTTGTTTGTCAGAATGTTTCAAGCGCAAAAGTAGACTTAATACTTCATTTCAAGAAATAATTGAGGGCGCAAAATGGCGCAAAGACAAACAAATAATACGCAAACCAACGCAAATTGTTTGAAACGTGCAGGCAAGAAGTGCGTTTTTCGTTATCAGAATGCAAAGTTTTGATTGAGCCAGCTAGGCTATCCCAAAATATTTTCATATCTTTGCCACAAAGTACAGCTGTTTACGCCCCTCGCATTTGCCTGCGAAGGTAAGCGTTTGAACATATCCCACGAACAAGCAGTTGAAAAGAACGCAAACGGTTCTTAATTAACAGGATAGCGCCAAAGACTAACCATTGAACTGACGAACAACAATACGCGACCTTCAACCAAATGTCGCAACTCTGAGAACTTATACTGCATTCGGCACAATGCTATGCCGACAAAGATACGTAAAATCAACAACATTAATCACAAATGAAAACAACTACTTTAACCGCCCAATTCGAAAATTTCGTTGCCTTGTACACAAAAGACAAGGAAGAACGAGTGCGTTTCTTCGTTTTCTTTGCAGGTGCCATTCAGCTCATTGTCTTTACCTTGCTGAATATTGTGGGTACAATTGGCATCTACCATCCCTTCTTGCAAACGGTTTCTTTCGCACTCCTTGCGTTATGTGTAGCGATGGTTACGCTATACCTTCGCCGTACGCTGTCGCTTGTTTCTGCCTTCGCCACATTTGCCATTACAGCCCAACTACTTGAAATGGCGCGCATTGCATTTCTTCTCTTCCTGACCCCTCCAGGCTACGAAGCGATGGTTATATATTACCAAGTGGGTTCTTACACCATCTTACTTTACCTAGCCTTGGGCTTTATACCCCAAATACCCGTCCTAGTAACGGCTTTAAACATTGCAACATTGCTCTGCGTAACGCTGTACGACGGACACGCCATAGACCAGCAAATCGCGCTACTCTTCGCATTACTCTGCATTTTCACTTGTGCTCTGGCTGTCATTAGCCGACGAGGCCTCCACAAAATACAGCAAGAAAACAAAGATTATCAAGACACGCACAACTCGATACTCACCGCTTTCAACATGAGCCAAAGCGAACTGATAGCCTATTTGCAAATATGCCGTGCCAAAGAGCCTAACAGCAAACACGTCGACATGCTTTTAAGTCAACTTAACGAGCAATCGAAACACAACCTTGTCCATGCGGCGATGGTTTTGAAGAAAAAGCACGATGCCCAACAACTTGAATTAAGTAAATGCTTTCCTAGCCTTACGCATACCGAATTGGAAGTGAGCAGACTTGTGGTTGAAGGGAAAACGCTTGGCGAAATTGCGTTAATTATGGGAAAGACAACGACCAACATCAGCACTGTGCGCGGAAATGTGAGGAAGAAACTTGGCCTGCAACCCAGCGAAGACCTTGTAGAAAAGCTAAAAGAACTGGCCACACCTGCCAACAAAGCTCTGAGAAAGGCCTTTTAAAGGTAAACCTACACTTCTTTTACCTGCCTATATTGTTAGGCTATTGCCCTTTTATTGTCAACCAATACCCTTGCATATACACATGAAAAGAGCCACATCACACTCTTTACACAGAGTGGACGTGGCCCTTAAGGTTTTGTTCTTGTCACGCTCAGCTATTGGCCTACACCCGATGTGGGTTCAACAGATTGTCCATAGACACCTCCGTTTGGCCTGCATGTGCTTATCAGCTTTCCTTATATATAAGGACTAATGGCACAGTTTGCACAACAGCTGTTGCAACATTTATTTGTTAGTTGCCCACCACCACAGCAAAATAAGCCTTCTTGCCTGTTGGGTAAATGCCTTGTATGTAAAGCACAGGGTCTTTGCTTGTCGATGCCTCCTTAACGGCTTTCTGCAAGTCGTCAGTCGACTTGATAATCTGTTCGTTCACCTTCTGAATGATAAATCCTTTGGCAACGCCAGCATCTTTAAGTGCACCATTGTTCACCCTTATAACCTCCAAGCCCGTGCTTATATTGAGTTGGCGTTTTTGTTCGTCGTTAATTTCCTTGAAGTTGCCGCCAAGAATGTCTAGATCGGCGCTCTTCATCACCTTCGTGTTGCCCTGAGCATTCTTCAAAGTAGCCGTAGCAGTGGTTTTCTTCTTATTACGCAAGTAAGTAATGGTAATCTTGTCGCCAGGCTTTTTGCCCGAAAGCAATTCTTGAAGTTCGGCCATCTTGGTAAGCTTTCTTCCATCGGCAGCAACGATAACGTCGCCAGACTTCAAGCCAACAGCCGAGCCTGCACCACCATCTTCAACAGAATCAACATATATACCATCGTTTGTTCCAAGGTCGTGTTCTTTGCCTTTCTCCTTTTCCATGTCAAGGTAAACGCGGACGTCGCCACCTTTAATGCCCATAACAGCACGTTGCACGCTACCATATTGCTTGATGTCGGCCACCACCTTATTCATGATGGTTGTGGGAATGGCAAATCCATAGCCGCTATACGAACCCGTTTGCGAATAGAGCATGGCATTGATGCCTACCAATTCGCCTTGGGTGTTTACCAGTGCGCCACCCGAATTGCCCTGATTGATGGCAGCATCGGTCTGGATAAACGACTCAATGGGATTGCCGCCCAACGTACGAGCCTTGGCACTAACGATACCGGCAGTAACTGTTGAGTTGAGGTTAAAGGGGTTTCCAACGGCCAACACCCATTCGCCCACTTTCAGTTTGTCGGAATCTCCAATAGGTAAGGTGGGCAAGTTCTTTCCGTCTATCTTAATCAGCGCAAGGTCTGTGCTTTTGTCCGTGCCAATAATGCGAGCAGAAAACTCCCTGTTATCGTTTAGGGTTACCGTAAGTTGGTCGGCACCTTCAACCACGTGATTGTTAGTTACGATATAGCCGTCTGCCGATATGATAACACCCGAACCAGTTGCTTCACGCTTCGGGGTTTGCACTTGTCGTTTTTGTGTTCCGCCATTGCCTCTTCCTGGACTTCCAAAGAAGTCATCAAAGAAGTCGCTAAATGGGTCGCTCTGCACTTCAACGGTTTGCACCTTTGAGTTCTGAACATACCGAATATGCACAACGGCGGGCAGTGCTTTTTCAGCGGCAAAGGTAAGGTCTACGGGTTGTGCTGGCATCGCTGGAGATGCTGCAGCAGCATTTACCTTCATAAATGAACCGGCAGAGAATGCAATAGAAAGCACGCATAATCCGCCAATGAGGTACTGTGAATACTTTTTCATTGTTTCTTTCTTTATTTTTTAAATTACTATTTTTGTCTTGTCTTAGCTTTCCGCCTGCAAATATAGGCGCAAATATTTAAATACAGCAACTTCGCCACCTTTCTTTATCCCTATTTAACATACACGAATATCATATTAACGCCTATTAATGCCGTTGTGATTACTAATTGAAATAATCAGCCATTCTAACGCCTAGTAATTATTACTCATTCCTTATATGAACCGACAAATAGACATTGAAGTAACTTTGACTTCCTCTTTTGTCTTGTGTTCTTATGTAAAAATGGACGTATTTATGCCAAAACACGAAAGATGAACGTTTTCGGCAAGCCAAATGAACAATGTCGAGCTTGCTCGGACA
>NZ_KV815098.1:77105-77897 GCF_001814145.1 Prevotella sp. HMSC073D09
GAAACGAGAAAAGAACGTTTTCGTCAAGCCAAATAAACAACGTCGGGCTTGCTCGAACATTGTCATGGAGAGAAAACGCACTTTTAGAGAAACGAGAAAAAACGATTAACTCGTTAACTTATCCCCTTGTCTTCTTGCTAACCTGTCCACCCATCAACTCGTCCACCGTTGTAATTTTTTCAGTAAGAAATTTAACACTATGAGTGCCCTTTTTGTCCACAATCGCCAACCCAGCCGCAAAAAATCGATTCTCGCGCAGGTTTGTTTTGGTGCAAAAATGGGTTAGTCCGTGAATACGACAAAATGAATATTTATTTCAAAGAACCGCCATTTGCACTCATTTTTGGGCTATTTGGTGCTAAATGTAGTGCAATATGGTGCAAAACGCAGTGCGTTTCGGTGCTAAATGCAATGCGTTTTGGTGCTAAATGCAGTGCATTTTGGTGCTAAACGCAAGTTAAAAAGGTGCTAAACGCAGTGCAAAATGCTGTTGAATGCAAGGTAAAAAGCATAAAAATTCACTACAACGGTATAAACATAACCTTTTTAAACTTTGAAACACATGGCTAAAAAGGGCAAAATGGTCGTTAAAAAGTGGGTTTTTAGGGGATAAAAGCGAGTAATTGGGCTTGAAAAATAACGAGACGGCAACCAAACTAGAAAGGCTATTTGGTGCAAAATGAAGGTTTTATTCTCAAAAACATACAATACAAGATGTGCGAAAGGCCAAAATTTGTGCTATTTACCTACTTTTAAAGCCATATTTTCGCTAGAACGGAGCGAAAATTAGAG
>NZ_KV815098.1:77997-85821 GCF_001814145.1 Prevotella sp. HMSC073D09
TATTTTCGCTAGAACGGAGCGAAAATTAGAGCGACATTGTAAAACAAAAAAAAATATTTTAAGCTTTTAAGCCGATGAGTTGGCAGGCTAACCAGTGGGCGAGTTAACAGGTTAACCAGTTGACGAGTTAACAAGTTAACTGGTTAGCGAGTTGACAAGTTAACCAGTGACAAGTTGGTAAGCTACCCTATCACAACGAAAATACAGGTATGGTGTTTACGCTCAACATTCATTGGGACAGTTATAAGTTGCTGGTTTTCTAGGTAGAAGTTTTCTAAGTGGATGTGTTTCTAAGTTGGTGAGCTTTTGGTTTATGAGTTGAATTGCGTTTCTTTCAAGCTAAGAACCAACAAACTTATCGTTCGTTAGAGCCCGAAAACCGAAAACTCATAAACCAAAAGCTCACCTAACTTAGAGGCCTAAAAGGCAATATAGCTTAACAAAAAGCATTGTTTACAAGTCCCATCCCACGGCACTTGCGCCAAGGACGGCAGCCGAAGAGCCTTCAAGACCGCTAATGAGGAACTTTGCCTTGTCTTTGAAAATCTTCAACACGCTCTCATCGTATGCCTTTTTAAGCGGTTTCATCAGCAAATCGCCGGCCTTGGTCAGTCCGCCGAAGAAGATAAACGCCTCTGGCGAAGAGAAAGCAGCGAAGTCTGCACATGCCTGACCAAGCATCTTGCCCGTAAACTCGTAAACATCTACAGCCAACTTGTCGCCCTTAGCAGCCGCAAGTGATACATCAAGCGATGTGATTTCTTCCGGTTTCAAGTCGCGAAGGACGGAGGGAGTTGTGGTTTTCTCCAAGAACTCGCGTGCCGAACGTGCCACACCCGTTGCCGAGCAATAGGTTTCCAAGCAACCAAAGCGGCCACACCCACAGCTGCGTCCACCTTCTCTCTGGGCGATGACGTGTCCTAACTCGCCGGCAAAACCGTCGCTGCCATACACCACTTGCCCATTAATAACGATGCCGGAGCCCACACCCGTACCTAGCGTGATGACGATAAAGTTTTTCATTCCACGTGCAACGCCATACGTCATTTCGCCGATGGCGGCCGCATTGGCATCGTTGGTAAGAGCAACGGGGATGCCGCCTAAACCCTCGGAGAACATTTCGGCCAAAGGAACAACCCCATTGTGTCCCCAAGTCAAGTTGGGAGCAAACTCTATCGTTCCTTTATAGTAGTTGCCGTTGGGCGCACCGATACCCATTGCCTTAATGGTTCCGATACCTCCAACCTGCTCAATGATGATGTGAAGCGCGTCGAGCGAAGCCTTAACATAGTCTTCTACGCTTGCATAGGCTTGTGTCTTAATGGCCGTAGTGGCCTTAATTTCGCCTCGGCTATCAACGATACCAAATACAGAGTTCGTTCCACCCAGGTCTAAACCAATGACGTATGGTTTCAAATCTTCTATTACACTCATGTTGTGTCTTTATTTTTAGTTTAGTAATAATTGTTTGCTTTCGTGGATATAGGCCTTGTACACCGGTCCTAAATGGTGGCAGCATTGCGCCATCCTTTTGTATTTAGCCTTAAATTAAGCGTTGACAAAGTTATGAAAAATATGGAATAACACAAACTTATAAGTTGAAAATTTGCTCAATCCGCATATTTTTTGCAATTTTGCATCCGTTATGCCCTTACCTTTTCATATAGATATTGTAGACATTGTATTCAAGGGAATACTTATTGGTCTTATTGCCTCTGCTCCGATGGGGCCTGTGGGAGTGCTTTGTGTTCAGCGAACACTGAACAAAGGCAGATGGTATGGTTTTATCACAGGCATTGGTGCGGCGGTAAGCGATATGATTTACGCCTTGGTTACTGGCTATGGAATGAGTTTCATCATGGATCTCATCACCGCCCCACGCACACTTTTCGCCCTTAAAATATCGGGAAGTGTATTGTTGATGTTTTTTGGGATTTACTGTTTCAAGTCTAACCCCACCAAAAAAGTGCATTACAGCGGTAAGGGCAAGGGCACATTGATACACAACGGCATAACCGCTTTTCTTGTAACTTTCTCCAATCCACTCATCATTTTCCTCTTCATGGCCACCTTTGCCCAGTTCGCTTTCGTTGTCCCGAACAGGCCTTGGCTGATGGTTGGCGGATATACAGGCATTGTGTTGGGCGCTTTAATATGGTGGTTCGGGCTTACTTGGCTTATTGATAAGGTGCGCGGAAAGTTCGATAAAGGTGGAATTATACTCATCAACAAGATTATCGGCAGCGTGGTCATCATCTTTTCGGTGATATTTCTCATAGGCACGATATTCAATCTCTACACATTCGAATACTAACGCACCCTGCCGCACGTCGCCCTTGTACTCCTATTCTATATAATAAGGAGTGGCTCATTTTCATCCCTAGCAAGCATCAACAAATGTACATCGCCAAACAACTAAGAGAAAAAAGCATTGCCGAATACATATTATATATGTGGCAAATAGAAGACCTGATACGCGCTTACGGCTGTTCGTTGCAACGTATCAGGCACGAATACATAGACAAGTTCGACTATACTGCCGAACAAAAAGAAGAAATGCTCGACTGGTACGGCAATCTTGTGCGCATGATGAACCAAGAAGGGAAACGCGAACGGGGGCATCTGCAAATAAATGCCATCATCGTAAAGGATTTGATGGACCTGCACAACCTGTTGATGCAAAGCACCAAGTTTCCTTTCTACAATGCGGCATACTATAAGGTGCTGCCCTTCATCGTTGAGCTACGCAACAAGGGCGATAAGGAGGTGAACGAGATTGAAACATGCCTTGATGCGCTTTACGGCGTGATGTTGTTGAGATTGAAACAAAAGGAGATTACCCCCGACACCATGACTGCCATCAAAGAAATTTCCACCTTTGTGGGAATGCTCGCTGATTATTATCAGAAAGACAAGCGCGAAGGACTGGTTTTTGAAGACGAATAAACATAATCACTGCATAAATGAATATTTTGATTACGGGCTGCAACGGCCAACTAGGAAACGAAATACAGCTGCTGCAAGCGCAGTATGCACAACACACGTGGCTTAACACCGACGTTAACGAATTAGACATCACCGACAAAGCTGCCATCGAACGTTTTGTTGAGGCGAACGAGATTGACGGCATCGTGAACTGCGCTGCCTATACGGCCGTAGACAAGGCCGAAAGCGACCCGCAGCTGGCGCGAAAACTGAACGCCGACGCCCCTGCTTTTTTAGCAGAGGCCGTAGCCAAACGCGGCGGATGGATGGTACAGGTGTCTACCGACTACGTTTTCAACGGCACTAAACACACGCCATACGTGGAAACAGACGAGCCTTGCCCTAATAGCATTTATGGACAAACGAAGTTGGAAGGCGAACAGGCCGTAAGTAAACTCTGTCCAAACGCCATGATTATAAGAACGGCTTGGCTGTACAGCGAGTTTGGAAACAACTTTGTGAAAACAATGATTCGCCTAGGAAGAGAACGCGAACAACTAGGCGTTATCTTCGACCAGGTGGGTACGCCAACCTACGCTCACGACCTTGCTACGGCGATAATGACGGCCATAGACAAGGGCATCAAGCCTGGCGTTTACCACTTTTCTAACGAGGGCGTAACAAGTTGGTACGACTTTACCAAGAGCATACATCGCCTATCGGGAATAAATACTTGCCAAGTTTCTCCCTTGCACACCGCAGAATACCCCACCCCAGCCTGTCGCCCTGCATATAGCGTGCTCGACAAGACGAAGATTAAGGCTGCTTACGGCATCGAGATACCCCATTGGGAGGAGTCGTTGGCCAAGTGTATTGCCAAACTTTAATCATGAAATTAACACGGTTTACAAAATAACGGACCTGTCGACTGAATAACGGCTCTGTCAACTTGTTAACCCGTTAACTTGTCAACAGAATAACAGACTTGTCAACTCGTTAACCCGTTAACTTGTCAACTTTGAATAAGAACATAGGAAATAATGACTGAAATAGAAAGAAGACGAACCTTTGCCATCATCTCTCACCCCGACGCTGGTAAGACAACACTCACTGAAAAATTCTTGTTGTTCGGCGGACAGATACAGGTGGCAGGAGCAGTAAAGAGCAACAAGATAAGAAAAACGGCCACATCCGACTGGATGGACATCGAGAAACAACGTGGCATATCGGTTTCTACCTCGGTGATGGAGTTCGATTACGAAGGCTATAAGGTGAATATCCTGGACACACCCGGACACCAAGACTTCGCCGAAGACACTTATCGCACACTTACAGCGGTAGATTCGGCCATCATTGTTGTGGATTCGGCCAAAGGTGTTGAAACACAAACACGCAAGCTAATGGAGGTTTGCCGAATGCGGAACACCCCTGTGATTATCTTTGTCAACAAGATGGACCGCGAAGGACGCGACCCGTTCGACCTGCTTGACGAGTTAGAAGAGGAACTGCAAATAAAGGTTAGGCCCCTTTCGTGGCCCATTAACCAAGGCGAACGTTTCAAAGGGGTGTTCAATATCTACGAAAACCAACTGCAATTGTTCACTCCCGACAAACAACGCGTTACCGAAAAGGTGGAGGTAGACGTAAATAGCGACGAACTAAGCGAACATATTGGCGAACAAGACGCACAGAAACTTCGCGATGATTTGGAACTGGTAGACGGCGTTTACCCCGAATTTGACGTGGAAACCTATCGTGCAGGGCATGTTGCGCCCGTGTTCTTTGGTAGCGCGCTCAACAACTTTGGTGTTCAAGAACTGCTCAATTGCTTTGTGCAGATTGCTCCAAGCCCCAAGCCCACTATGGCAGAAGAGCGCGAAGTGCAGCCCACTGAATCGAAATTTACGGGGTTCATCTTCAAAATAACGGCAAATATCGACCCCAACCACCGCTCGTGCATCGCATTCTGCAAGATATGCAGCGGCAAGTTTGTGCGAAACCAGCCCTATCGACACGTTCGACTCGACAAAACGCTGCGTTTCAGCAGTCCGACACAGTTCATGGCGCAACGCAAAAGCACCATCGACGAAGCCTATCCTGGCGACATCATCGGCCTACCCGACAACGGAATATTTAAGATTGGCGACACCTTAACCGAAGGAGAGTTGCTACACTTCCGCGGCTTGCCATCGTTCTCGCCAGAGATGTTCAAGTATATCGAGAACGACGACCCCATGAAGGCCAAGCAACTGAACAAGGGTATCGAGCAATTGATGGACGAAGGCGTGGCACAACTCTTCATCAACCAATTCAATGGGCGCAAAATCATCGGCACAGTTGGTCAACTTCAATTCGAAGTCATCCAGTATCGACTTCAAAATGAGTACAATGCCAAATGCCGTTGGGAACCCGTTCACCTGCACAAAGCCTGTTGGATAGAGTCTGACGACCCCAAAGAACTGGAGAATTTCAAAAAACGCAAGTACCAATATATGGCCAAAGACCGCGAAGGACGCGACGTATTCTTGGCCGATTCGGGCTATGTGTTGAGCATGGCGCAGCAAGATTTCGAACACATCAAGTTCCATTTCACAAGCGAATTTTAGGTGCTTACACACTATCAGTAACTCCTTACCATGCCCAAAGCATGGTATATTTTGAAAAAATCTGTGCTTGATGTAAAAAGAAAATCGTATTTTTGCAATCAAAACGACAATAAATTAAAAGGTATATGATAAAGATAACATTTCCGGATGGCTCCATCCGCGAGTACGAAAAAGGCATTACCGGCTTGGAAATAGCAAAGAGCATCTCGCCAGCCTTAGCGCGCGACGTGCTGTCGATTGGCGTAAACGGCAAGACTACCGAGCTTAACCGTCCCATAAACGAAGACGCAACGATTGCGCTTTACAAATGGGAAGACGAGGAAGGCAAACACACCTTTTGGCATTCGTCGGCTCACCTGTTGGCCGAAGCTTTGCAAGCGCTCTACCCCGGCATTCAGTTCGGCTTTGGTCCTGCCGTAGAGAACGGCTTCTTCTATGACGTAATGACCAAAGACGGAACGCCCATCAGCGAGAACGACTTCCCTAAAATAGAAGAGAAGATGCGCGAATTTGCCAAGAGAGACGAGGCTATCGTGCGCCGCGAGGTGTCGAAATCCGATGCCCTGAAAGAGTTTAAGGAAGATGGACAGGAATATAAGTGCGAACATATTGACCTCGATTTGGAAGACGGTACTATCTCTACTTACTCACAAGGAGCGTTTACCGACCTCTGTCGTGGCCCACACCTCATGTCCACAGGCCCCATTAAGGCCATCAAGCTCACGAGTGTGGCCGGCGCTTTTTGGCGTGGCGACGCTCAGAAAGACCAGCTAACGCGTATATACGGCATCACGTTCCCCAAGAAAAAGATGCTTGACGAGTATCTTATTATGCTTGAAGAGGCCAAGAAACGCGACCACCGCAAGATTGGGAAAGAAATGGAACTATTCATGTTCTCCGAACGCGTGGGCAAAGGCTTACCCATTTGGTTGCCGAAAGGAACAGAACTCCGCCTGCGCTTACAGAACATGTTGCGTAAAATACAGAAACGCTTTGGTTATCAAGAAGTAATTACCCCACATATCGGCAGTAAGAACCTCTATGTAACTTCGGGGCACTATGCGCACTATGGCAAAGACTCGTTCCAGCCCATACATACGCCCGAAGAAGACGAAGAGTACATGCTCAAACCCATGAACTGCCCACACCACTGTGAGGTATTTGCATGGAAACCCCGCTCGTATAAAGACCTGCCCCTGCGTATCGCAGAGTTCGGCACGGTTTACCGTTACGAAAAGAGTGGCGAGTTGCACGGACTTACCCGTGTTCGCTCGTTTACACAAGACGATGCCCACATCTTCTGCCGCCCCGAACAAGTTAAGAACGAGTTCCTGCGCGTGATGGACATCATCCAGGCCGTATTCAAAATCTTCCATTTCGACGACTTTGAGGCACAAATAAGTTTGCGCGACCCGAAGAACACCACGAAGTATATTGGCTCTGACGAAGTTTGGGAAGAAAGCGAGCAGGCCATTATCGACGCTTGCAAAGAAAAAGGGCTCGACGCAAAGATTGCTTATGGCGAAGCGGCTTTCTATGGCCCTAAACTCGACTTCATGATAAAGGACGCTATCGGACGTCGCTGGCAGTTGGGCACAATACAAGTAGACTATAACCTGCCCGAACGCTTTAAGTTGGAATACACGGCCGAAGACAACACGAAGCAAACGCCCGTGATGGTTCACCGCGCGCCTTTCGGTTCGATGGAACGTTTCACAGCTGTTCTTATTGAACACACCGCCGGACACTTCCCATTGTGGCTCATCCCCGACCAAGTGGCCATTCTGCCCATATCAGAGAAGTACAACGACTATGCACAACGTGTGGCCAAATACTTAGACAGCGTTGGCGTTCGTGCAACGCTCGACGTTCGCAACGAGAAAATCGGCCGTAAGATACGCGATAACGAAATTAAACGTGTTCCTTACATGGTTGTTGTTGGCGAAAAAGAGGCTGCCGAAGGACTTGTTTCGATGAGAAAGCAAGGTGGTGGAGAGCAAGCCACGATGTCGATGGAAGAGTTTGCTAAGCGCATTAACGACGAAGTGGCCGCTCAATTGGCTGCTACCGACATCCATCCCAACGATTAAAACGCGCATAACAACTCGTTAACAGGTCAACTTATTAACTGGCCAACTTGTTAACTGGTCAACTGGTTAATTGGTTAACTGGCCAACTGTTCAACTCATAAACTAAGCCACCGGCTTATGGGCTAGCCTCCGCAACACACCTGCGAAAGCTACGTCCATAAGTCGGTTTATATAGGGTAATTCAGTTAATTCCCTCTTAGGAA
>NZ_KV815099.1:0-1077 GCF_001814145.1 Prevotella sp. HMSC073D09
ATCAAACTCTCCATTGTAAAATGTCTGCGCATCAGGGGAATCCCAAAAGAGAAACCCCAAACGCTAAAAGTCTTATGCCTTGCGGCATTATCCCATCAGGACGAGCACCCAAATCTATCGTAGTTCCACTCACCTGTATCGATTAACCCACGTCCTCTGGTAAGAAGACAAAGGAGAACCGACGGTTCTTAATGTTCTACCCAAACGCACTCATCCCATAAAAAGACAAGCACGTCTGCTCTTGTACTACTACTGTCTATGTAAATCTTTCAATGAACTCTTTTTCAATCGCTCCCAAAGAACTTCGTTCCCGAAAGCGGATGCAAAGGTAGGGCTTTTTTAAATACCACACAAGCCTTTTTAAGAAAAATATCGAACCACAATGCAAGTTTTTGAGTTTCTTTACACATTGATGACACAATAGGGACGTACACCTTATTAATATATAAGCGGACAAGTTTGTGAGCTGATGAGTTGGTGAATTTACAAGTTTGTATGTTTGCGAGTTTGTGAGTTGATGAGTCTGTGAGTTGATGAGTTTGTGAGTTGATGAGTTGATGAGTTTGCGCGTTGATGAGCCGAAGAACTGATAAGTTTGTGAGTTTAAGAGCGTGAGGTCGTAGGCACACTAGCAGAAGTCGTCTTGAATTTTAATGTTTCTATAAATGGAGAGGATTTTACCATCGCTGTGTTGTACACCCCAGACAATCGCCCCTCCCACATACGAAGCAGTTCACAAAGATGCGTTGTAATCTGAAATCACACCCCATTCGCCTGTGCCAAAACATGGCTGTAGCTAAAAGAGGCGACCAGGCACAAGTCATTCAAAGCATTCGCTACAAGTTGAAAGACCAGTTACCAACGCCATCTCACCTCTGTCTTTCCACGATGCCGCGCAACAAGCTGTGAGCAGCAAGCTCCGCAACCGCTCGCGCTGGCTGAAGTAAGCGAACATGCTTTCCGCGCCGTTGCCATGCGTGCTTATACGGCACAATCGCCTTTTGTCCAGTTTTCAGCAAGAATTTTAACATTATGAGTGCCCCTTTTGTCCACCAACCGCTCACCCTGTCGCAAAAA
>NZ_KV815100.1:0-1493 GCF_001814145.1 Prevotella sp. HMSC073D09
TATCGGTGCAGACAGTCCTTCTCCTGAGGCATACCTTTTATTATGCGGGAGCATTGTATGAATCGTACTCAAATTCGTTACGCATACCTTGTACAGCAGGTTGACGCGGCTAGTGAGGTTAACTATCTGAGTTCGATATTTATAGGTGACCCCCTTACTAATGACTTCACTAATTCTTCTATAGAACTATTATTGCAGTCCCAATAAGGGAAAATGTACTGTTTTTCTTCTGTTAGAAGAATGACTGCCCATGAATCATTTTCCCAACTTTCAAGAAAAATGTTGTCGATACTTACACCTTCTAGTTTTGATATTTGTTGTTGCAACTTTAGAAACTCATCCTTTCCCAACAACTTTTTCTCCCTTTCACAAGTATTCTTAAGTAGGCGTATATGTTGAGTAGATATATGTATGTCATTCAACACAGCATGTGTGACTGAGTCCCCCTTTTCTCCTACACTGGTTGTGATATAGCCATCTTTGTCCACTTCTATCAAGTAACACCCCTCAAAATCTGTTGTTGGGAAAATAAGGCATTGGCAAGCGCATCTTTCAGGGAGATGTTTGCTTGAACAACCGCCATTGAGTAATACAATGAATGCGAGAGAGAGCATACAGAAATCTATTTTATTCATGTTGGATGTTTATATATTTAGTTAATATTTTATTCGTTTGTTTAATCCATGTTCTTTCCTTAATGCATTTTCTGTTCGTTTTGCTTTTCCAATAATTCCGACAGTCTCAAGTTCTTCCTTGGATGTATTCTTAATTTTAAGTTGCCCATTAGGGCTTCTGTATTTATATGAAGATTTTGTATCTGGATCTATGGCAATACCGTCCATGGAGCGTTCTCCATGTATAATTTCATGCCCTAAAACAAGAAATAAAGGCATCACCTCCTCTGAACTTTTGCCAGTCTTACCATTCTCTGTTAGAAGTTTGGGAGTATCTGTAACATCAAAATTAACAACTACGTCAGTTCCCTTCCCATTAAATGCATCCCTCCTATAAATATCATGCTCACTAGACTTTTCACCCGGATCAGTTGTTTGTATTGTCATCGTTCGCTTATGTTTTATCACGGATTCAATGAGACTATTGCCAACTGTAAGTTTTTTTGACTTATTCCTGCCATGTGTTGCTAAAATTACGACTTCTCCATTTTGTTTCACCCCTAGTTTATAGTTTGTCAATTTCTGAAGCTGGTTCAACACAATTATTCGTTGATTTCTACTTCCTGAGATTATCACCTTACGGCCATCCGTATCGATTAACTTTGTAGGACGATCCATGCAATATACATACGCGCCAACGCTCGGATACTTCTCCGCCAACGGATCCACCCCATACCACAAACTCGTCCTTGGGTTCATATACCTCGCCCCATAATAGTACAGCCCCGTCTCTTGGTCAAGTTCCTTGCCGTTGAACTTGTACGGCATATCCTCGGATGAGGAATGTTCGTCCACGAGCAGTTCGCCGTAGGGCAGGTA
>NZ_KV815101.1:0-714 GCF_001814145.1 Prevotella sp. HMSC073D09
ATGGGACTATTTGATGCAATATTTGGAAGTTCAAGCAATATGCAAAAATGGCACATGAGAGATAAGGTAAAGGATCATAAATATTTTGAAAGGCAGCTAGAACGTAATTTACAGAGTAAAGTAATAACCGAACAAGCTCTTATCGAATCTGTAGAGAATAATAACAATCAAGTCGATCGAACTTTTTTGTATTGGTCATTGGCACAAAATGCATATTATAACATAGAGATAAAGTATTCAATGGGGGGCTGTATAAAAGAATTACAGACTGACTATTTGAATTCATTAGATGATTTCCGTCATGGGTGCGATATTAATGATCCCATCTATTTTGAAATACTAAATCGCGTGGCCTTAGGTATTTTGTTGAAAATACCTAATGAGAAATTTCAACTACTTGTAGAATACGTAAAACGTGTAGATGAAGAGACGAACCCCAATGATTGGACTGCCGACATGTTATTATGGTTCATGTTAAATTCACACTTAGAAGATAATGAAAGAAAATCGTATGCTCAGGCATTAGCTTTTCCTTGCATATACATGGGACTGTACAAGGTTACACAAACCACAGAGAAAGAGAAAACTAAGAAAGCACTGAACGAGTATCTAGATAAATGGTATGATCTCAACAAGAATGCCCCTTGGCATAATACTCATCTACGTTTAAATGGCTACACTGGCTACTGGGCATGGGAAGTGGCCGCCGTGGCC
>NZ_KV815101.1:814-1938 GCF_001814145.1 Prevotella sp. HMSC073D09
TTACTATCCATACGACATGGTGCATTGGGAAGAGGACAAGGAAGAATAGGCTGCCGCGAAAGCTAACGATGCCTTGTGGAAAGGCACGCAATACATAGAAAATTCCCCAGTGCTTAGAACTGTGGGCAAGGTTGCAGGCAGATCCCTAATCGTGGTGGGCATTGCTTGGGACGCATATCGCATCAACGAGGCCTACCAAGAGGAAGGGGAGTTTGGCGACAAGACACAACAGGCCACAGGTGCGGCCGTTGGTGGCTTAGCCGGTGCATGGGCCGGTGCCGAAATTGGCGCAATTGTCGGCACGGCCGTTTGTCCTGGCGTGGGTACACTCGTTGGCGCAGTGATAGTTGGTCTCATCGGTGCATACGTTTGTAGCAAGGGCGGTTCTGCATTGGTGGATAGTATTTTCTAACTTAAATGTCAAGCGAATTATGGGATTATTTGATGCGATTTTTGGAAGTTCAAAGAAAGAACAGGAAAAACCCATTAGGGACAAATTGAAGAAAAGAAAGGATTTTGAAAAGGTTTTGAAGATTAGACTAGCTGAGATCGACAGGTATAAAGCATATCTAACAACA
The DNA here is from genome assembly GCF_001814145.1 of Prevotella sp. HMSC073D09. Taxonomy (NCBI): domain Bacteria; kingdom Pseudomonadati; phylum Bacteroidota; class Bacteroidia; order Bacteroidales; family Prevotellaceae; genus Prevotella; species Prevotella sp. HMSC073D09. The sequence continues at coordinate 1,393 of NZ_KV815101.1, forward strand.
GAGCAGGAAAGTGAATTGTTCTTTTGTCGCGCTGTTGGCCACGATAGCATTGATGTCATCCAAATAAGATATTCAATGGATGGTGGACTAAAAGAGCTTCAACGTATTTATGTCGAATCATTGAATTATTTTATCGTAGGCTTTAACGATGACAACCCTATCTATTTTGACATTTTAAATCGTGTTTCACTGGGCATTCTCCTAAACATTCCTGACGAAAACTTCATGCAGTTGGTAGACTACGTACAACGTTTGGACGAAGAGGCGAAACCTGCAGACTGGACACCGGACTTGTTGCTTTGGTTCTTGCTGAACTCTCGCCTGAAAGATAACGAAAAAAGGACACATGCCCAAAAGCTCGGATTCCCAAGAGAATGCAAGGGGCTATACAAAGTAACGCAAGCCACAGACAGTAAGACTGCCCTAAAAGCATTAAAAGACTATATAGGTAAATGGTACAACCTAAACAAGGATGCCCCTTGGTACAACAATCACCTTAAAAGTACCTATCGTGGCTACTGGGCATGGGAAGTGGCCGCCGTGGCC